>CAYRNE010000024.1:0-14404 GCA_964425245.1 uncultured Devosia sp. | reverse complement strand
CGAGGTTATAGGCGTGGGTTCCGATATCGCCGATCGCTCCGCCGGCGCCGGACTGCTTCGGATCGGTGCGCCAGTCGGCCTGCTTGTTGTGGACCTCGTTGGTCAGCCAATCTTGCGGATATTCGGCCTGCACCACACGGATCTTGCCGAGCAGGCCGTCCCTGACCATCTGGCGCGCCTGCCTGATGAGCGGATAGCCCGTGTAGTTGTGGGTCAGGAGGAACTTGGCTCCTTTGGCCGGCTTGATTGCCTTCAGAGCGCGCGCGTCCTCCAGCGTCGAGGTTAGCGGCTTGTCGCAGTTGACGTGGATGCCCGCCTCGAGGAAGGCCTTGGCCGGCCCGAAATGCATATGGTTGGGGGTTACGATCGAGACGGCTTCGATGCCGTCCGGCCGCGCCGCCTCCTTGCGCGCCATCTCCTCGTAGCTCGTGTAGATGCGGCCCTTGGCGAGGCCGAGGTTGCGTCCGGATTCGCGGGCGACCGCCGGGCGCGAAGACAGGGCGCCGGCGACTAGCTCGTAGTCGTCGTCGAGGCGCGCGGCGATGCGGTGCACATAGCCGATGAAGGCGCCCGTGCCGCCACCGACCATGCCCAGTCGGATTCGTCTGCTGCCGTTCTCCGTCATGCCGGCCCCCTCACAATCCGAGCAGCTTGCGGTTGGCGGCCCTGTCGGTCCCCGCCCCCGCGAAATCGTCGAATGCCTTCTCGGTCACTCGGATGATGTGCGCCGCGATGAACTCGGCGCCCTCGCGCGCGCCGTCCTCAGGGTGCTTCAGCGCGCATTCCCATTCGAGCACGGCCCAGCCGGCGAAGTCGTACTGCGCCAGTTTCGAGAAGATCGATGCGAAATCGACCTGTCCGTCGCCGAGCGAGCGGAAGCGGCCCGCGCGGTTCACCCAGCTCGCGTAGCCCGAATAGACGCCCTGCCGCCCGGTCGGGTTGAACTCCGCATCCTTGACGTGGAACATCTTGATGCGTTCGTGATAAATATCGATGTAATCCAGATAGTTAAGCTGCTGCAGCACGAAGTGGCTCGGGTCGTAGAGCAGGTTCGCGCGCGGATGGTTGTTCACCTTCTCGAGGAACATCTCGTAGGTGGCGCCGTCGAACAGGTCCTCGCCGGGATGAATCTCGTAGCAGAGGTCGACGCCGTTCTTGTCGAACTCGTTGAGGATCGGAGTCCACCGCTTCGCCAACTCGTCGAAAGCCTCGTCGACGAGCCCGGCCGGACGTTGCGGGAAGGGATAGAGGAAGGGCCAAAGGAACCCGCCCGAGAACGTCGCATGCGCATCGATACCCAGGTTCCGCGAGGCGCGCGCTGCCCAGGTCAGCTGCTGCACCGCCCATTTCTGGCGAGCCTTGGGATTGTTGTGAACCTCCCTCGGGGCGAAGCCGTCGAGCAGCTTGTCATAGACCGGATGCGCGGCGACGAGGTGGCCCTGCAGATGGGTCGAGAGCTCGGTGATCTCGACGCCGTGGTCGGCGGCGATCCCCTTCAGTTCCTGGGCGTAGGTCTTCGACTTCGCTGCCTTTTCGAGGTCGATGAAGCCGGGGATCCAGGTCGGTATCTGCACACCCCTGTAGCCAAGTCCGGCCGCCCATTTGCAGATGTTGTCGAGCGTATCGAACGGCGCGTTCTCTCCCGCGAACTGCGCGAGAAAAATCGCCGGTCCCTTCAGCGTGCGCATAATGCCCTCCTCTGCCGCACGGTGGCCTCAACGCCACCTATGGCGCACGTACCTCTTTGTGGGCCGCACGCCGATGTAGATGAGCCGGCGGACGCGTTGCCGCCGGCATCTGACATGTCAGCTCAGCTTCACCGCGCGCGCCGCGACCTGTCAAGGCGAAGGGCACACGAAATCGCCCGCGACGACGATGCCGCCGGGGCTCGCGTCGAGGTGCGGGGCGCCAGTCGGATCAGGAGGCCGGGCCGCGATACTTGCTGTGGCAGGCGCCGCACTGCCCGCCCATCGCCTCGGTGGCCGAAGCGATGGCCGCCTCATCTCCGGACTGGGTCGCCGCGAGCAGCGCTTCTGCAGCTTCCTTCGCCATTGCGACCTGCGCCTCGAAGCCTTCCCAGTCTTCCCAGATCAGCGGCAGCGCCCGGGTCTCGCCCTCCATCGAGTCTTCGGGGAAGAGCGTCGGGAGGCGCGTGAAGTTGTCAACGAGCGTCTGGGCGGCGGCCACGGCCTCATGGCCGCTCAGATCGGCGATGCTTCCCATCACGCCGGCGTTGGAACCCATGAGTTCCTGTCGGGCCTCTATGGCGGCCTGACCCATGGGCGCATCCTGCGCGACGATGGGCAAGGCAACGAAGCCCAGGGCAAGTACAGAAGCAACGGCCGTTCTGACGAGTGACATAAGCACCTCCTCCAATGCTGGGGATACTCCCGCTGGAGCTGCAAACACCGGCAGACGCGTTTTCATCCGGCAGGTGCCGCCGACCCGCGATCACGAAACCGCGAGGCCCGGCGCCAGTGCGGGGCCGGGCCAGTCAGGCGGTCTTGAGCAGCGCGCGGGCTTCGTCGGGACCAAGAGCCGCGGGCCGTTCGCACGTCGTCGTCAGCGTCACGACCTCGCCGGTTTCACCCGACCTGAGGATCGAGGTCATCACATCGACGGCATGCAGCGCCACATCGAGGCCGCAGCGGGCGGGACGGCCCTCCTCGATCGCCTGCATCATGTCGGCGAGACCGGCCGTCCGGTAGTTGGCGCGGCTGTTCCCGGCGTTGTCCGACTGGTTCGGCTTGCCGAAGGGATGGTCCCAGGGCTCGAGGGGCGACTTCACGCCGTTCTGGTCGGCAACGACGATGTCGCCGCCGAAGAAGTTCGGATCGGGCACGAAGACCGAGCCGTCGGTGCCGTAGAGCTCGATATTGTGGTGACCGTGGCTGACGACGTCCCAGCTCGCGCCGATGGTGACGATGGCGCCGGAATGGAACTCCATGATGCCGTGGATGGTCGTCGGCGTGCCCACCTTGATCGTCGTGCCCTTGTACGGGCCCTCCGCAGTGACGAGACGCTCCGAGCGGGCCATGCCGGTGAAGGCCGTGACGCGCCTGACCGGCCCGATCAGGTGGATGAGGTCGGTCACGTAGTAAGGGCCGATGTCGAGCACCGGGCCGGCCCCCGGCTGGAAGAAGAAGTCGGGATTGGGATGCCAGTGCTCCATACCTCGGCTCATGACGTGCGTCGTGCCGCTCATGACCTTGCCGAGGCCGCCCTCGTCGATGAGCCGGCGCACCTGCTGATGCGCGCCGCCGAGGAAGGTGTCGGGCGCGCTTCCGACGTGGAGGTTTCGCTGCTCGGCAGCGGTGCGGACAGACTTCCCCTCTTCGAGGGTCAGGACGAAGGGCTTCTCGGAATAGCAGTGCTTGCCGGCCGAAAGCGCGTCCATCGTCACCTGATAGTGGGTCGCCGGGATCGTGAGGTTCACCACCACGTCGATCTCGGAGTTTTTCAGCAGTTCTTCCGGGGTCTGCGCCGGAACGCCGAATTCCTCGGACCGCTTCTTCGCAGCTTCGGGCAGGATGTCGGCTACGGCCCGGATCTCGAGCCCCTTGAACAGCGGCGCGAGCCGCAGATAGGCGGCAGAAATGTTGCCGGCACCCATGATGCCGACGCCGTAGGTCGTTGCCATTTCTCCGAGTCCCTTAAGCTTCGTAGCCCCTGACGGTTTCGATGGAGCGGCGGGCGAACCGCAGCGCATCGCTCGGCTTGTCGTGCTCCATCACGAAGAACTGCGCCTTGGTCAGCGCCTTCGCCTCGGACAGCAGGTTCTTCCAGTCGAGCGTACCGTGCCCGACGTCGGCCCAACCGTCCTCGTCGGCGTTCTGGCCGGCCGGGGCGATGTCCTTGACGTGGATCGCCGAGATGCGATCGCCGAGCTTTCGCATCCAGGCGAGCGGATCTTCCCCGGCCTTCACGACCCAGGCGAGGTCCATTTCCCACTGTATGTTGGGCGAGGCGTCGAGGATAATTTCCATCGGCGTCCGGCCGCCGGCGAGCCCGCCGAACTCCCAGTTGTGGTTGTGGTAGCCAAAGCCCTTGCCTGCTGCCTTGCAGGCGTCGGCAACCTTGGCGAGATCGGCGGCGAGCTTGCCCCAGTCGCCCGTACCGGCGCGGTGCTCAGGGGACGGAGGAGCGGGGCAGAAGAGCGTCCCTATCCCAATGGCGTCGGCGATCCTGAGGGCCTCGTCGGTCTTCAGCAGCTGGTCCATGCCCATATGGGCGGTCGGCATCGAGAGCCCGGCGTTACGGACGCTTGCCGCGAGAGCAGCCGGATCGGCGAACTGTCCGCCCCAGCCTTCGACCTGCGCATAACCGAGCGATTTCAGCGTGCGCAGGACGTCGTCGAGCGACTTTTCGTTGCGCGCGCTATAAAGCTGGTAGGAGTAATCCATCTCGTCCTCGTTGGTTGTCGTCGCCAGCCCGGCCCGCCGCCGGGGCAGGCGCGGGTGTGGCCGGGCTCCGGCGGCGCCGGGTTAGATCCGGACGCCGCTCCGCGCGTCGAAAACCGATCCGCGCGCCGGATCGAACCCGATGAACGCCTTTTCGCCGGCGCGCAGTGGCACTTCGGAGCTCGCGCGGAAGGTGAAGGACTCCGAGCCGATCTTCGTCCAGGCGAGCGTTTCGGCGCCCATCGGCTCGACCACCTCCACTTCCGCCTCGAACGTGAAGGGCATCTGCCGGGCGTCCTCGCCCATCGCGACGTGCTCGGGCCGGATGCCGAGCACGATCTCCTGAGAGTCGGACGGCGCCTTCTCGAACCCGTAGCCCTTCAGCGGGAGGCGCGCCCCGTCGTTGGCGAACTCCTCCCCGGAGAGGCGGCCGTTGAGGAAATTCATCGACGGCGAGCCGATGAATCCGGCAACGAACAGGTTTACCGGCCGGTTGTAGATGGTGTGCGGATCGGCGAGCTGCTGGATGATGCCGTCCTTCATGATGGCGATACGGTCGGCCAGCGTCATCGCCTCGATCTGGTCGTGGGTGACGTAGATCATCGTGTTCTTCAGCCGCTGGTGCAGCCGCTTGATCTCCACCCGCAGATCGGCGCGGAGCTTGGCGTCGAGGTTGCTGAGCGGCTCGTCGAAGAGGAAGACTTCGACGTCGCGCACGAGGGCCCGGCCGATCGCGACGCGCTGCCGCTGGCCGCCGGACAGCTGGGCAGGCTTGCGTTCCAGGAGCGACTGAATCTGCAGAATTTCGGCGGCGCGGGCGACGCGCGATTCGATCTCGGCCTTCGGCATCCCGGCGACGCGCAGCCCGAAGCTCAGGTTTCGCTCGACCGTCATCTGCGGGTAGAGGGCGTAGGACTGGAACACCATGCCGATGCCGCGGTCCTTGGGTTCCGCCCAGGTCACGTTACGGCCGCCGATGAAGATCTGGCCGTCGCTGACGTCGAGGAGCCCCGCGATGCAATTGAGCAGGGTGGATTTCCCACAGCCCGATGGGCCGAGCAGCACGATGAACTCGCCCCGCATCACATCCAGATCGAGCGACTGGAGGACCTGCAGCGGCCCGTAATTGAGCGAAACTTCCTTGATCTGAACGCTTGATTGCATCGACACCTAGCCCTTGACCGCACCCGCCGCGATACCGCGGACGAAGAGCTTCCCCGAAACGAAGTAGATGATGAGCGGCACGAGCGCGGTAATCACCGTCGCCGCCATGTTGACGTTGAACTCCTTCTCGCCCTGGCTCGAATTGACGATGTTGTTGAGCTGGATCGTCATCGGCAGGTTCTCGCGGCCGGCGTAGATCACGCCGAACAGGAAGTCGTTCCAGATGCCCGTCACCTGCAGGATCAGGGCTACCGTAAGGATCGGCAGCGACATCGGCGCCATGACCTGAAGGAGGATGCGCCAGAACCCCGCCCCGTCGACGCGCGCGGATTTGAAAAGCTCCGGCGGCAGCGACGCGAAGTAATTGCGGAACAGCAGCGTCAGGATCGGCATCCCGAAGATGGTATGCACGATGATGATGCCCGGGAGCGTTCCAAACAGCCCGAACTCCCTGAGGATCATCACGATCGGGTAGATCAGGACCTGATACGGGATGAAGGCCCCGAAGAGCAGGATCGTGAAGATGATTTCGGAGCCGCGGAACTTCCAGTTGGCGAGCGCGTAGCCGTTCACGGCGGCAATCGCGATCGAAAGAATCACGCTCGGTACGGCGATCTTGATCGAGTTCAGGAAACCGACTTTCAGCCCTTCGCAGAACAGGCCGGTACAGGCGGAATCCCAGGCCTTGATCCAGTAGTCGAAGGTCACGTCGCGTGGCGGCAGGAAGATATTGCCTTCGCGGATCTCGGCCATGCTCTTGAGCGATGTCATGACCATCACCCAGAGCGGCACGAGGTAGTAGAGCGCGGCGAAGATCAGGATGCCGTAGAGGACGATACGTCCGATCGTGAGGCGCCTCGGCCGGGGGCCGCGCGGCTCGACGCCATCCTTCAGGCCGGTGCGGGCGGCTGCAACATCGGTCATGGCTCAGGCCTCTCCGCGGACGCGTGCACGGTGCTCGCGGATCGACCACGGCACGAGGATGACGAGCACGGCGAGCAGCATAATGGTCGAGGCCGCGAGCCCCTGCCCCAGGTTGCCGTTCTGGAACATCATGTTGATGACGTACTTCGCCGGAACCTCGGTGGAGGTGCCCGGGCCGCCGTTCGTCTGGGCGACGATGAGGTCGTAGACGCGGACGATGCCGGTGGTGATGAGGACGATCGTCGTCACCATGACCGGGCGCATCATCGGGATGACGATGAAGATATAGGTGCGGAGCGTCGGGATGCCGTCGACCTTGGCCGCCTTCCAGATTTCCTGGTCAATGCCGCGCAGTCCGGCGAGCATTAGGGCCATGACCAGCCCGGTGCCCTGCCACAGCCCCGCGATGACGACGGTGTAAATGGCTGTGTCGGTGCGCGTCAGCCAGTCGAACTCGAAGGTCGTCCAGCCCATCTGGCGGACCACGGCCTCGATGCCGTGGAGCGGGTTGAGGATCCACTGCCAGACGAGGCCGGTCACGATGAACGACATTGCGAACGGATGCAGGTAGATGGTGCGGAACGTGTTCTCGAAGCGGATCTTCTGGTCGAGGAGAGCCGCGAGAACGAAACCGATGAGGAGTGAGAACGTCAGCGACAGGACGCCGAAGATGACGACGTTCGTCATCGAATCGTACCAGCGCTGTGTGGTGAACAGCCGTTCGTACTGGTCGAGGCCGACGAACTTGCCGGTCGGGAGCAGCCGCGAATTGGTGAACGAATAGAAGACCGACCAGATCGCGCAGCCGAGGAAGATCACGAGCGACGTCGCCACGAGGGGGATCATCGCGATCTTCGCAGTCAGATTGCGGGTAAGGAAGTTCGGTCGCCTGGCTCCTTTGGCGGCAACCGCCACGCTAGGCTGGGAAATCGTGCTCATCGGCCTGCCGGAAAGGGTGCAACCAAGCATGAACTATAGCTGGCAACCGCGCCCGGTCGCCAGCCATGTACATGAAGGGCGGATTTCTTGCGAAACCCGCCCGGTTCGATGCTTAGTTCTCGGAGTAGATCTTCACCAGTTCCGCCTGGACCTGCTCGGCGGTCATGTTGGGATCGGCGAAGTACTGCGAGATCAGGTCTTCCTGACGCTGCACGGTGTCTTCCGTCCAGACCACGTTGCCGGCCGTCATGACGCCATCGGGCAGAGCGAGGATTTCCAGACCCTTCTGCATGCAGGCGTTGGCGTCCGACATGTCGATGTCGCCACGCACCGGGAGCGAACCCTTTGCGAGGTTGAAGTTGACCTGGACCTCAGGTGTGAGCAGGAGCGCGGCCATTTTCTTCTGGGCAGCCTCGACCTCGGGGTCGTTCTGCTTGGGGAAGATGAACACGTCGCCGCCGGCGTCGAGCACCTTGTTGACGCCAAGGCCCGGCAGGCAGTCGTAATCGACGCCTGCAACCTGCCCCGCGACGGCGAACTCACCCTGCGCCCAGTCACCCATGATCTGGGCGGCAGCCTCGCCGGCGATCACCATGGCGGTCGCTTCCTGCCACAGGCGGGCCGAGTAGCCCGGGTCGATCAGGTTACGCACGTCGCCGAACGCCTGGATGGCGCGCAGCATCTCGGGGGTCCCGGCTACGGAGGCGTCGCCGTCGTTGAGCTGGTTGTTCAACTCGGGGCCCATGAGCGCGGTGAAGAGCACGCCCCGCGCGCCGTTGAGCTGCCAGTCGCCACCGGTCGCCAGCGGGATCACGCCAGCCTCGCGAACCTTGTCGGCGGAAGCCACGAACTCGTCCCAGTTGGTCGGGACCGCCAGGCCATTGTCCTCGTAGACGTGACGGTTGATCCACATCCACTGCCACGAATGGATGTTGACCGGCACGCAGTAAACACGGCCGTCGACGGTGCAGGCGTCGAGCAGCTTGATCGGGTTGACGATGTCGCGCCAGCCCTCGGCTTCGGCAACGTCGGTGATGTCGAGGATGAGCCCGGCGTCGACGAGATCGCGAACCTGCGTCAGGTTGTTGAACTGCGCCGCTTCCATCGGGTCACCGCCGAGGATACGCGAAACCATGATCGGACGGGCGACGTCACCGCCGCCGGCGATACCATTGTCGATCCAGTGATCGCCGGTGGCGTCGACCGCCTTGGCGAATTCGGCGACGGCGGCAGCTTCGCCGCCAGACGTCCACCAGTGGGAGACCTCGAGGTCAACCGCCAGTGCCGACGTGCCGCACATCATCGCAGCCGCCAGACCGGCGGCTACCGAGAATTTCTTCATGCTAATGTCCTCCCAACACGGAGCATCCGCTCCAGCTACGGCCCGGCTCGGCGAGCTTGGTTCGCCCCCCTTCCGATGTGGCCGGTGTAATCGATTACAAAAAGATCTGGCGGAGTCAATGCAATCGATTGCAAAATCCGTGTCGGTTTGGTTTTGTCGCCTGCCGGCTGGCGCAGGCCAGCGGCTCGATGCCGGCAAAGAGGGGAGTTCGGCGTGGTTATGTCGGGCAAGATACCGACTATCCAGGACGTCGCCCGGCGCGCCAGGGTTTCGGCGGCGACCGTCAGTCGCGTGCTCAGCAACCCCGAGCGCGTTGCCGAGGCAACTCGCGAGCGGGTCTTCGCCGCCGTCCATGAGACCGGCTACACGATCAATGCCTCGGCGCGTTCGCTCCGGCTCAAGGCCGCAAGGACGCTGCTGCTCGCCCTGCCCGACATCGGCAATCCCTTCTATTCGACGATCATTCAGGCGGCGATCGCAGCGGCGTCGGCACGGGGTTATTCGGTCCTTGTCGCGACACGCCTCGGCGACGACCCGCGTCGCTGGCTGCGCGACTACCTGCAGTCGAACCGCGCCGACGGGCTGGTTCTGTTCGATGGTTCGCTCGATACGTCGTCGCTGCGTGAGATCATGCCCGACGGAGCCACGCTCCCCGTCGTCGCCGCCTATGACGAGCTGCCCGAGCCGCAGCTCAATTCGGTGCTGACCGACAATCGCGCCGCGGCGCGCCGGGCCGTGCGCCACCTTCTCGACTACGGACACATACGCATCGGGCATATCGCAGGGCCCTCCCGGAACGCCGCGCCCAACGAGCGGCTGGTCGGCTTCCGCGAGGCCATGGAAGCCGCCGGGATCGACGTTCGGCCGGAGTGGATCATCCCCGGGGACTATTCCATGCCGACCGGCATCGCCGCCGCCGATCGACTTGCGGCGCTCAGCGAGCGCCCGACGGCGATCTTCGCCGCCAACGACGAAATGGCGATCGGGCTGATCTCGCGCCTGCGCGCCTACGGGATCGAGTGTCCGCGCGATATATCGGTCATCGGCTTCGACGACATTTCCGTCTCCGGACATTACTGGCCACCGCTCACCACGATGCGCCAGCCGCGCGACCAAATCGGGCGAATCGCCATCGACGCGGTCATCGACATCATCGAGGGGCGCGACCTTCGCCTGCCGCTGCACGTCACCCTGAGTTCGACACTGATCGTTCGTGAGAGCACGGCGCCCTGCCGGCGGGACACTGGACAAGCGGCCTGACAAACCGGGCCCGGTACGATAAACGGTCGCCACCGGCCCCGTAGCTCAGCGGATAGAGCAGTAGCCTTCTAAGCTATTGGTCGCAGGTTCGATTCCTGCCGGGGTCGCCAGGCCTCAGACTGACGGTTGTTCGCCTCTGCCGGCCGGTGGCGGCTACGTCATCGCCGGCGGCATCGTGGTCGAGGCATAGAGAGCCACCGCAGCTGCGAGAATCGCAAAGATCATCAGCGCCAGTGCAAGCCACCCGATGAAACGCCCCTGGCTCGGTACGTCGTCCGCCATCATCCCCTCCATTCCGCCTGCCCATGCGGGCACCTGATGGAACGCTAGCGCGGTCCTGAATCCGCAGCAATGGCCTCGGTTGCCCCGGTGCCACCCGCGTCGGGCTGAGCGAACCCCCGACCCGGCAGTTCAGTGCTTCTCATGTGAGCCCGAGTGGTCGGCAGGGCGCCCCTGTGGCAGGGTCGCGCCATGTTCTTTGCCGCCTCGAAGATCTTCTGGCTGCTGGCGCAGCCGCTGTCGCTCGCTCTTCTCTTCGGGTGCGCGGGGCTTCTGCTCGCTTTCACGCGCCGCCGCCGCACGGCCCGCGCGATGGCGGCCCTGGGCCTGATCGTCCTCTTTCTCAGCGCCTTCACAACGCTCGGCTATGTGCTGCTGGCCCCGCTCGAGGCCGCCTTCCCGCGCCCCCCGGAACCGGAAGCCGCCGACGGCATCATCGTGCTCGGCGGCGGCATGGACGCGGAGATCAACGCGGTGCGCGGCGGCTACGAGCTCAACCGCTCGGGCGACCGGTTCGTCGAGGCGCTGCGGCTCGCGAACCGCTACCCGACGGCGAGGATCGTCATCAGCGGCGGGATCGGCGATCTCGACCAGTCGGGCGAGCCGGAGGCGATTGCCGGAGAGCGGTTCTTCAGGGCGATGGGAATCGCAGGGGAGCGGCTCGTCCTCGAACCGGCGTCGCGGAACACGGGGGAAAATGCGGTGAACACCGCGGCCCTTCTTGGCGCCACGGAGGGCCAGACCTGGCTCCTCGTCACCTCGGCCTTCCACATGCCGCGGGCGGTCGGTCTCTTCCGGAAGGCTGGCGTTGCGGTCGTGCCGTGGCCGATCGATTATCGCGGCACGGGCGTCGAGGGGCTTGGCCTCACCGCCCACCAGCCGGCCGAGAACGTTGCGATACTGACGCTTGCCATGCGCGAGTGGATCGGCCTTTTTGCCTACTGGCTAACCGGCCGGATCACGGAGCCGTTTCCGCAACCGGAGTAGCGCGGGGCGGGCACAGGCCCGCCCCAGGTGGCTTGCTGTCACGCCGCCTTTAGGTTTGCCTCTCCCTCGGCGACCTGCGTCAGCTTCTCGTCGGTGGCGATCTCCTCGCTGAGGGTCGCGTCGAAGACGCGCGCCGCCTCAGACATTCCCATCTGCTCGGCCCAGGTCTTGAGCGTGCCGTAGCGGGCGATTTCGTAGTGCTCGACCGCCTGAGCGGCTGAGACGAGCCCGGCGTCGATCGCCTGTGAGCCCTTGAACTCGTCCATGATGGTCTTACCCTCTTCGAGGATGCCGAGGATGGCGTCGCAGGTCTTGCCCCGCGCGGGCTTGCCGAGCATCTCGAACACCTTCTCCAGCCGCTCGACGTGGCCCTCGCTCTCCTCGAGATGCTGCTCGAACCCCGATTTCAGCTTCGGCGACTGAGCGGCTTTCGCCATCTTGGGCAGCGCCTTCACGATCTGCTTTTCGGCGTAGTAGATGTCCTTGAGGGTGTCGAGGAACAGGTCGTCCAGTGTCTTGGCCTCAGCCATCGTTTGTCTCCCGATTTGGCGTATGACGCTTGGTCAAGCAACGAGACATGCCGCCTGCGAGTTCCCTTCGCTACAGCAGGCGTGGCGCCTGTCCGCAACGCTGCCCTGGCGTTTGCTGACCTTGATCCTCATTGGAGGTTCATTCACGATCCGCATCAATGGCGTTCGACGTAAGTCAGTTGGTCACTTCTGCCGTGCCAGCCTGTGACCGGGAGTAAGACAATTGGGTACCGCAGCGATCGAGGGCACGAAGACCTGGTGGAACCGGGTGAGGCCGCTAAGCCTGGCCGAGCTTGTTGCCGATGGCATCGTGCACGGGATCGGGATCGTCACCGCGATCGCCGCCGGATCGGTACTCCTGACGTTCGCGGCGCTGTGGACCGCGCCAAGGGAGTTTCCCGCGCTCGTCGTCTATATCGGCTCGCTGCTGGCGGTACTTACGGTTTCGCTCGCC
This sequence comes from uncultured Devosia sp., assembly GCA_964425245.1. GTDB lineage: Bacteria > Pseudomonadota > Alphaproteobacteria > Rhizobiales > Devosiaceae > Devosia_A. The sequence continues at coordinate 2,125 of CAYRNE010000024.1, read as the reverse complement.
TTCAACCTCTGGCCGGTGTCCCCGGTCAAGCGGGCGCTGGCGCGGATCGATCAGGCCGCGATCTTTCTCTTCATCGCCGGAACCTATACGCCGTTTCTCGCAGTCCTCGGGGGTACGCCGGCCGCGGATCTTCTCGGCGTCCTCGTCTGGGGCGCCGCTATCGTCGGCATCGCCCTCAAGCTCCTCGTGCCGGAGCGGTTCGGGCGGCTCGCCATCGTCCTCTATCTGGGGATCGGCTGGAGCGGCGTCCTGGCGTTCCAGACGCTGGCAGCAACCCTGCCCCCGGCGACGATCTGGCTGCTGATCGGCGGCGGCGTCGCCTATTCCGCCGGGATCGTCTTCCACCTGTGGGACCGGCTACGCTTCCAGACCGTGCTCTGGCACGCGTTCGTCGTCGTCGGGGCGAGCCTGCACCTCATGGCGACGCTCGACTGCATGGTGTTCAGCCGGCTTTAGCCGCTTGCCTGGTTCAATGGCCGATCCGCGGATGCTCGACCGTGTCGCCCGCACCGATGCCGAGCTCGACCGAGCGGCCACCGGGTATCTCCAGCACAAACTGCACCGGACCGTCGGACGGGATGCCGGTGATGTCGTGCGGCACGGCGTTGACATGCACATTGGCGATGGTGCCGTCGGCCCTGATGAAGATCATGTCCAGCGGGATGAAGGTATTCTTCATCCAGAAGCTGACGGGCCGCTCTTCCCTGAAGTCGAACAACATGCCCGCATCGGGCGCCAGCGAGTCGCGGTACATGAGCCCGCGCGCCCTGCCCTCGTCCGTATCCACGACTTCCACGGTAAAGCGGTGATCGCCGCTCTCGCTGTGGATGACGAGCGCGTCGTCCGCGCCGGAGCCGCAGGCGGCGAGCGGCGCCAGGACGATGAGCACGGTTACGAAGGCCGCAAGCGGACTCCCGAGAACACGGCGGATGACGGAGCCGATGGTGATTTGGCGGGATGCCTTCAGTGCGAGGATGGAGCTTCGCCCCAACCGTCGGGCCTGATTTCGGCAACCATAAGGCCCTTCGGCCCCTGCCCGTAGCGCACGAGCACGCGCTGGCCCGGCCTCAGCTCCGTGATGCCGTAACGGCGCAGCGTTTCCATGTGCACGAAGACATCCGGACTCCCTTCGCCGGCCGAAAGGAAACCGAAGCCGCGAATGCGGTTGAACCACTTGACCTCGAGCCGCTCCAGCTTGCTCGTCGGCTCGACGGTGACGTGGGTGCGCGGGGGCGGCATCTGCGCCGGATGCCGCGCGGTCGACTCGTCCATGGAGACGATGCGGAACGCCTGAAGGCCGCCCGGCCGGTTCAGCGCCTCGCAAACGACACGGGCGCCCTCGTAGGCCGTCTGGTAGCCATCACGCCTGAGGCAGGTAACGTGCAGCAGCACGTCGGGCCGGCCGTCATCGGGAACGATGAAGCCAAAGCCCTTGGCCACGTCGAACCATTTGATCGAACCGACGATCTCGATGACGTCCATCGTGGGATCGGCCGCAACAGACGCTGCCGTCCCGCGCTGAACGCGTGCGCCGTCGTCGCCCGACCGGAATCCCGGATCGTCAACTTCGGGTGTTTCTTTGGCCCCCATGCCCAAGCCTTCTCGTACTCGGCCCCGCCGCGAGCGAGGTACGCCACATCCAAAGTCACTGTGGCCGATTCAGAATCAAAAGTTAAGAAGTGGTAGCGGTCGTCGCGTGCGATTCCGGTGCATATTTCTGCGCGCGTGAGGCGATTGCGACACAGCTGGTGAGCGGCTAGCGTTCGCCGCGTCAAAAACAGAAGGGCTCCGACGATGAAATACCTGCACACCATGGTTCGCGTGACCGACATCGACGAGAGCCTGCGCTTCTATTGCGAGGGACTCGGACTCGAAGAGGTGAGGCGGACCGAAAACGAGCAGGGCCGCTATACGCTGATCTTCCTCGCGCCGCCGGGCCAGTCCGATGCGCAGATAGAGCTCACCTATAACTGGGACCCCGAGGTCTATTCCGGCGGGCGCAACTTCGGCCACCTCGCCTACTCGGTCGAGAACATCTACGCGACCTGCGCGCATCTTCAGCAAATGGGTGTCACCATCAACCGGCCGCCGCGCGACGGCCGCATGGCCTTCGTCCGCTCGCCGG
>CAYRNE010000023.1:0-14931 GCA_964425245.1 uncultured Devosia sp. | reverse complement strand
GAATATCGCCCTCAAGACCGCCGAGGGCACCGCCCGTCAGGTGGGCAACTACATCAAGCTCGCGATGATGGCCGATCCGCTCTCGAGGCTCGGGGCGATAATCGCGGGCCAGGCGATGAACGCACTCAAGCGCAAGCTCGACCCGCGCAACATCAATGGCGGCGTCTTCCTCGGGCTCAACGGCATCGTCATCAAGAGCCACGGCGGTACCGACGAGATCGGGTTCAAGGCCGCCCTGAGCCTCGCCTACGAGATGGCGCGCAGCCGCCTCATCGACAAGATCGGGGAGGGTATGCGACGCTTTCCGGCGCTTGCGATCGGGCCCGTCTCGACGCCTGAACCGGAGAAGAAGCCCGCGTGACGGACAAACGTGCAATCGTGCGCAGCGTGGGCAGCTACCTGCCTGCGCGCATCGTGACCAACGACGACCTCGCAAAGACCGTCGACACCTCGGACGAATGGATCGTGCAGCGGACCGGCATCCGCCAGCGGCACATCGCGGCAGAGGGCGAGAACACTTCCGATCTCGCGACGGAGGCCGGCCGGCGAGCCATCGCGAACGCGGGGTTCACCCCGCAGGACATCGATCTCATCGTCGTCGCGACGACCACACCGGACATGACCTTCCCCGCGACCGCCGCGGTGGTGCAGCACAAGCTGGGCATTCACCACGGCGCGGCGTTCGACATCCAGGCCGTCTGTTCCGGCTTCGTCTATGGCGTCGCAACGGCCGACAGCTTCCTCAAGAACGGGATGGGCAAGCGCGCTCTCGTCATCGGCGCGGAGACGCTGTCGCGTATCCTCGACTGGACCGACCGCTCGACCTGCGTGCTTTTCGGCGACGGCGCCGGGGCCGCGGTGCTGGAACTCGGCAAGGAGGGCGAGGGCCGGACGCAGCGCGGCATTCTGGCGTCTGCGCTTCGAGCCGACGGCCATTTCTGGAACAAGCTCTATACCGACGGCGGCCCCTCGACGACGCAGAGCATGGGACATATCCGCATGGAGGGCCGGGAGGTCTTCAAGCATGCAGTGGGCATGATCACCGACGTCGTGGAATCGGTCTTCGAGCAGACAGGCTACGGGGTCGGCGATCTCGATTGGCTCGTGCCTCATCAGGCCAACAAGCGGATCATCGACGCGTCGGGCGCAAGGCTCGGCATCCCTCCGGAAAAGATCGTCGTGACGGTCGACCGGCACGCCAATACCTCGGCCGCATCGGTCCCGCTGGCACTCAATGCGGCGGTCGCCGACGGGCGCATCAAGCGCGGCGACCTTGTGATGATCGAAGCCATGGGCGGTGGTTTTACCTGGGGCGCATCGCTTATCCGCTGGTGATCCTGGTGATCGGCGGCCTTATTCGATCGGCTGCTTCTCATTGATTAGCAAGCGCTTATTGCCAGCATGATGTGGGAGGGCTAAGGTCTTGCCGTCCGTAGGTGGGGGCGCCTTGCGGGACCTGTAACCCAGTTTGGCGGAACGGAGGGTGCAATGGCCCAAAAGACTGTGACGCGGGCCGATCTCGCGGAGGCTGTCTACGAAACTGTCGGGCTGTCGCGCACAGAGTCGGCGGAACTGGTCGAGCGCTTCCTCGCCATCATCGCCGATGCGCTCGTCGCCGGCGAGAACGTGAAGCTCTCGTCCTTCGGCTCGTTCCAGGTGCGCTCCAAGAACCAGCGCATCGGGCGCAACCCCAAGACCGGCGAGGAGGTGCCCATCCTGCCCCGGCAGGTGCTGGTGTTCAAACCCAGCAACGTGTTGAAATCCAAGATCAACAAATCTATGGTTCGCTCTGGAAAATAAGCCTTTCTCCAAGCGGGTGATTCCCGGTGGAAAAATCTCCAGACGCGTTTCGCACGATCTCGGAAGCTGCTGAGGAACTGAACCTTCCGCAGCACGTGCTGCGCTTCTGGGAGACGCGGTTCACGAGCATCAAGCCGCTCAAGCGCGGTGGCGGCCGGCGGTATTACCGTCCCGAGGACGTGCTGCTGCTCAAGGGCATCCGCCACCTGCTCTACGACCAGGGGTTCACGATCAAGGGCGTGCAGCGCATCCTCAAGGATCAGGGTACGCGTTTCGTCATCGGCATCGGCGAGGGCAACCCGGTCGGTGCGCTGGTCAGGAACCCGGCTGACGACGAGCCGGACGAGGGCGAGGCGGCGCCTCTGCCGCATGCCAGGGGTCCGGCGCTCGACGGCGCGCAGCGCGAAAAGCTCTCGGCGGTGTTGCGCGAGCTGCTCGACTGCAAGCGCGTGCTGGAGCGCGCGCGCGAGGGCTGAGCAACTCATTCGCCGTGGCGTCGCCGATGGGAGGAATGGTCGGAGCGGCGGGATTTGAACCCACGACCCACAGTCCCCCAGACTGTTGCGCTACCAGGCTGCGCTACGCCCCGACTTGGGCTGCTATCTAGTCTCAAGCCGGTGACAAGGCAACCCTCTGCCGCCGTTGACCTCGCGGGCAAAGCGGCTCACAACCACGGCATGCCGCATGGCGGGAGGACGATCGTGCAAGCGTGCCTGGTCAGGTTTGTTGCAGCGGCCGCGGTTGTGAGCGCCGCCCTGCCGGCCGCCGCGCAGGATAGCGGCGCGTTCCCGCCTGCCGATCCGTCGAGCGTTGTCGGTATCATCGGCGAGGTGATCCTTCGGTCCGCCGCAGGGCGAACGATCGAGGAGGTGGGCGGCCCCTCCTTCAACCCGTTCGGTCTTTACGAAGAGGAACTGCTGCAGCCGGTCGGCGCCTTCTTCATCACCGTCGATTACACGGGCGAAGCGGTGAAAGAGGGCGAGTTGTCGATCTTCCCGCAATTCAATACGCCGTTCGGCGAATTCGCGGCGGGCGAAGCCACGCCGGGCATCATTCCGTTCGCGCTCATGCAGCAGGGGGCCTGTCACGCCGGTTTCGTTGCCGGTCACCCAGCGCCGGAGGCCGTCTACGCCGTGGATATGACGGACCAGATTTGTCACGCGGGTATCGTCGAGGAACTGGTCTATGCCCAGTACGCGGCGGCGAACCCGACGCAGCCCCAGGCGAGCCCGGAGCCGCAGCCCGACGTGGTGCCGCCGCAGCAACAGGGCTTCGATCCGGCCAACCCGTCCGCCTTCGACCTCGATGTCATCGCCTGGGCCGCCTACAGCGGGGCTTATGCGACGGTGAACGAGGATTCCGATTTTCTTTTCATGCGCAACGGCGATGACCAGCCGGTGCGCCTCGCCATCCGCGATGCGCTCGAACGGGAGGGCATCCATGGCATCATTTTCAAGCCGCCGCTCACCGACGCGCGTCAGGCCTTCGGGTGCGCGGCTCCCGGGATGACCGAACTCAGGATGGCGTTCACCGCCGACGGCGCAGGCATCATACTCGTCGCGGCGTCGGCATGGCGGCAATCGGTCTACGCCTACGACCCCGAGATATCGGCCGAGCTCGACGTGCGATGGGCCCATGAGTGCCGCACCGAGGGGCCGGGGCGGACCTACACCGGCAGCGCACCGTAGGTTCGACGATGCTGTTTGCTGAACCGGACGTCGAGGCTTGCCTCGGCCTATGGGACGTTACGCGCGGTGCCCGCGCCACGCTCATCAATCTCTCCGAGAACCACACCTATCGCGTCGATGGCCCGGCGGGCCCGGCGATCCTGCGTCTGCACCGGCCGGGCTATCAGTCGCAGAGCGAGATCGAGAGCGAGCTCGCCTGGGTCGGCGCACTGCGCGAGCAGCTGCCTGTGCCGAGGCCCGTAGCCGGCAGGGACGGCAGGCTGGTGCAGCAGGCGGATGGCCGTTTCGCGGTCCTCTTCGCCTTCGAGCGCGGCGCGGAGCCGGCGGAGGACGCGGCGCTCGCGCCGCTGTTCGTCACGCTGGGCCGCTATGCCGCGAGCTTGCATCGCCATGTCGGGACCTGGCGGCCGCCCGCAGGCTTCACGCGGCAGCGCTGGGACGCGGGCTCGATCCTCGATGCCGATGGGCTGTGGGGCGACTGGCGCGGCGCTCCCGGTGTTGCCGGCGAGGTGCGCGGTGTCCTCGATCGCGTCGACAGCAGATTGCGCGAAGAGCTCGGTCGCTACGGAACCGCACCGGAACGCTATGGGCTCATTCACGCCGACATGCGGCTTGCCAATCTGCTCGTCGATGGCGACCGCGTGACGCTGATCGATTTCGACGATTGCGGCTATTGCTGGTTCGTCTACGACCTCGCCGCGAGCCTTTCATTCATCGAGACGCGGCCTGATCTCGACGAGCTCATCGCTGCGTGGTGCGAGGGCTATTCTCGCGTGCGGGTGCTTGCCGCCGAGGATCGCGCGATGATCGCGCCGATGCTCCTGCTCCGCCGCATGGCGCTCCTCGCCTGGATCGGCACACATGGCGAAACGAACCTCGCGCGCCGCCACGCCCCGCGCTTCGCGGAGGACACGGCCGCGCTCGCGGAAAGGCTGCTCTAGATCGGATGCGGGTCGGCGTCGCCGCGCCCGACGCGGTGATAGGCGCCCGTCACGCCCCAGATCAGGCCGGCGACAAGGAAGAAGTGCCGCCAGTGATCGAGATCGATGATCGCCGCTTCGGCACAGAGCGGAATGAACGTCGCGGTCAGCGGGATGAGCAGGAGCCGGTTCGGCGAAGGCCGCGCGAGGTGCGTCAGGGCGCGCCAGATCGTTCCGAAGATGAGGACATAGAACACCAGCCCACCGCCCCAGCCATAGACGAGAAGCACGTTGACGTAGCTGTTGTGCGGCAGCTCGGTGATACGCATCTGGTTGAATTCGTTCGGGCCGATGCCGAGCGGATTCTGCAGTGCAAGGTCGAAGGCGTAACCCTGCCGGCCGAAACGGCCGGTCTCGCCCTCGTCGTAGGTCTGCGCCGCGGTCCGGGTTTCGAAGAGGTCGGCGACTTCGGGAATGCTGAGCAGGCCGGCGATCGCAACGACGATCATCAGCGCGCCTGCCATGCCCACCAGCAGCATGCGGACCTTGTTCGCGACATTCGCCTCGAGCACGAAGACGAGCAGGAAGAGCAGCGCAGCCGAGGCCGCGAAGTGCCCCCAGGCGGCGCGCGAGAAGCTGACGAATACGCCGATCGCGAGCGCCATCAGCAGCACGCCGGACCAGATCGCGCGTCCGCGTGTGCCGAGCAGCACGCGCTGCAGCAGGTACATCGCCGGCAGGATGAGGAAGGGCGCGAAGACGTTCGGATCGTTGAAGAATGCCTTGGCCCGGCCGAAGCGGGTGAGGAGGTCCGAACCGGGGATCAGCCCAAGGTAGCCGAGGGTGCCGAGGATCGCCGACAGCACGGCGGTTGCGATATAGGCGCCGACGATCAGACGCATGCGCTGCTGCGGCGCGTCGGCGACATAGTTGGCAACGAAATAGCCTGTGAACAGCAGGAAGATGGTGACGGCCTGGAAGAGCAGGGAGTCGAGCACGTCGTTGTAGCGCGCCTGGAAGCCGGCGATCAGCGCGAAGGGGATGAGCGCGGTAAAGAGCACCAGCAGGCCGAGCGTCGAGCGGTGCAGGCCGAAGCCCGCGAAAAGCGAGACCGCGAGCACGAGCAGGAACGTGAGTTCGTAAGGCGAGGGCTCGGTTATGACGAAGCCGCCCGAGAAGATCCAGAAGGCAACCAGCCAGTCGAGAAGCCGCGCCGCGCGCGCCTTGACGAAGGCGGCACCGTCGGCCGGCTGAAGCGATGTGCCGGCCTCACGGGTGATCGCCATCAGAAGGCGTTCTCGCTCTTCGAGAGCAGCGCGAACGGCGTCATGAAGACGATGTAGAGATCGAGGAAGATCGACCAGTTCTCGATGTAATAGAGGTCGTGGTGGACGCGCTGCATGATCTTGTCGATGGTATCGGTCTCACCGCGCCAGCCATGGATCTGGGCCCAGCCGGTGATGCCGGGCTTCACCCGGTGGCGGGCGAAATAACCCTCGACGGCTTCGTAGTAGAGCTTGTTCTGCGCCTTGGCCTCGAGTGCGTGCGGGCGCGGGCCGACGATCGAAAGCTCGCCCTTCAGCACGTTGATGAACTGCGGCAGTTCGTCGATCGAGGTTTTGCGGATGAAGCGGCCGACCTTCGTCACGCGCGGATCGTCGCGGGTGACGAGCTTGCTGGCATTGGCGTCCGTCCGGTCGGTGTACATCGAGCGGAACTTCAGGATTTCGATAAGCTCGTTGTTGAAGCCGTGGCGCTTCTGGCGGAACAGGACCGGCCCCGGGCTTTCGAGCTTGATGGCGATGGCGGTCGCGATCATCACCGGCGAGAACAGGATGAGGGCGGTCAGCGCGACCAGCTTGTCGAAGACCCACTTGAAGACGAGATTCCAGTCGGAGATCGGGCGGTCGGCGATGTCGAAGACCGGAACCTCGCCGAGGTAGGAATAGGCCTTCGACGAAAAGCGCAGCTTGCTCATATGGGCGGAGAGCCGGATGTCGACCGGCAGCACCCAGAGCTGCTTCAGCATTTCGAGCACGCGCTTTTCGGCCGAGAGCGGCATCGAAACGATGACGAGATCGACCCGCGTCTGCCGCGCGAATTCGATGAGGTCGCTGACCTTGCCGAGCTTGGGGAGTCCCGCGATCGAACGCGGCGACCGGTCGTCCTCGCGATCGTCGAAGAGCCCGAAGAGCCGCACGTCGTTGTCCGCGCCGCGCCGGATTGCGTCGATCAGGTCTTCCGCGTCGCGCCCGCCGCCGACGATGACGGTCCGGCGCTTCAGCTTGCCGTCTCGCGTCCACTGCAGCACCGCCGCACGCAGCGACAGCCGGAAGACGACGAGCAGGATGGCGCCCGTTGCGAACCAGCTCACGAGCCAGACGCGCGAGACGTGATCGGAGGCTTTGAACAGGAAGACGCCGACCGCAATGACGGTGAAGATTGCCGACCACGCGGCGAGCACGCGGCCCGTTTGCATCACCACCGTGCGATAGGCGGCGATGCGGTGCGTCCGCGCGGCGTTGAAGAGCACGTTGGCGGCGATCACGGCCCCCATGATGATCGCGACATAGAGCCCGTCTCCCGCCTGCACGTACGCGCCGTGAATGGCAAAGCCGAGCGCGGCGAGAAGCAGCAGTTCGATCGCCTGCGCGATGCCGACGATCACCGGGCCGGAATAGGTCGGCTCTGCGGGTGCCGAGACGATGCGCCTTGCGGCTTCGGACAGGACGCCGGGCTCGCGCGGCGCGCTCTTCTGCGCAGCCACGTGGTCAAGGACTGCCTGCTTTGGGTCGAGACGGAACATGAATGTCGGGTTTCGCAGCTACCGCACTGATTTCTAAAGGCGGCAGGGTTAAGAAACCGATGATTTCGGGGTGAAAGGTTTACGGGTCGCGAGGGCCTGCCGGTACAGCTTTTCGACGTCGCCGGCCATGCGCTCGACCGAAAAGGCGGCGCGGACATGGGCAAGCCGGATGGCGGCCTCGCGCGCTGCGGCCGCCGGGTCGTCGAGCGACCGCTGCATGGCGGCGCGGAGCGCTGCGGGGTCGCCCGGCGGGAGCAGCGCATGCGATGTCGGTCCGAAGATTTCGGCGATGCCGCCGACGCGCGTCGCGATGACCGGGAGGCCCGCGGCCGCCGCCTCCATGACGACATAGGGCAGGGACTCCGCGAGCGAGGGAACGACGCAGCAGCGCCCCTGCGGCAGGACGGCGCGCGCGGGCCGCACGCCGACGAGGGTCACACGGGCGGCGAGTCCGCGCGTTTCCAGCTCCGACCTGAAGCGATCGAAGTCCGGGCCGCCGCCCGCCATGACCAGCGTCGCCGGCCGGCCGTCCGGCGCGCGCAGGCCGGCCATCGCGTCGAGGAGGACATAGATTCCCTTGAGCGTGCGGAACTCGCCGATGAAGACGAAGTCGCACGCGTCGGGCTGCGGCGTCACCGGCTCGAACTCCGCTGCGGCAAGCCCATTGTGGATGACGGGATCGGGGCATTCCGGTCGGCCGATGATCCGGTGAAACGCGCCCTGCGCAAAGCGGCTCTCGAAGATGACGGCATCGGTCAGGGGGAGCAGCAGGCGCTCGAGCGTCTGGAACAGCATGCCGCTCGGCGAGCGCGGGTCGAAATGGAGGACGCCCCCGTGCGGCGTATAGAGCGCGATGCGTTCGCGCGCGCCGATCCGCGCCAGCCGTGCGTAGAAGCCGCCTTTGGCGCCGTGCCCGTGCAGTACGTCGATGCCGTGCTTCGTTGCGAGGCGGCGGATCGCGAACGGCGTCGTCACATCGCCCGGGCCGAGCACCCGAGGCATCGGAACGCTGTGGATGCCGAGTGCGGCATGCGGGCGGAGCCTGTGCAGCCGTTCGGCGGTGAGGCCGTCGGAGCTGAGGCTGTCGACAGCGATGCCGATCTCGTGGCCGCGCGCCGCGAGCGCGACGGTGAGGTCGCTGACGTGCCGGAACAGCCCTCCGACCGGGGCGCGGAGGATCTGCAGGATGCGGAGCGGCCGCTCAGCCATGGCGGCGGCGGGGGAGGGGACCGTCAGGGCGCGTGTCGCTCACGCCGTTCGCCTCAGAACCAGCGTTCGGGAATGACGACCGTGTCGCCCGGATAGATCGGGAAGTCGAGGCCGACCGTGCCCTTCACCATCTCCTTGCCCTGGCGCCGGTAGACGATCGCCTTGCTCCGGTCGGCGGTGTCGCTGTAGCCGCCCGCCGTCGAGATCGCGGCGCGCACGGTCATGCCGTAGACGTAGGCGAACTGACCGTCCGTCTGGACGGCGCCCTGGATGAAGAACGGCCGGTACTGCTCGATTTCGACCGCGACGCTGGGGTCGCGGATGAAGCCGTCCGCCAAGGCAGCGGTGATTTCGGCGGCGGCCATCTGGGTCGTGAGGCCGCGCACGCGGATGGCGCCGACGAGGGGCAGCGAGAGTGCGCCGCCGTCGTCCACGCGGTAGCTCTTGGTCATCTCCGGCTCGCCGTAAACGCTGACGCGCACCACGTCGCCGGTATCGAGCGCGTAGGGGCCCTTGACCTCGACGAGGTAGGTGGCGGGCCGGCCGTTGAGCGCGCAGCCGGCCAGCGGCACCAGAAGCAGAACACAAATCAGCCGCAGCCAGCGCATAGCAATCCCGACAGACACCGCCCTAGTGTCGCGGGTCTATGGTTAACAAGTTGCTTAGGGCGCGGGGCCGTGTTGCAGATTGCGCCGCCGCTTAACCGAATGTTGACCACGTTCGGGGGACATTCGCGCACGTGAGTATCGAGAGTGGACGAATGAGCGCCGTGACGCGCCCCGAGGACCAGCGGATCGACCTGGGCGCCCTTTTCGGCGGGGTCCTGTCGCGCTGGCTGCGCATCGTGGTGGTGACCGCAGTGGCGCTGGGCGTCACCTTCGCGATTCTGCTCTTCATTCCCAAGATGTACGAGTCGACCGCGGGGCTGCTCGTCGAGGAACGCGCGCCGGCGATCGTGATCGGCTCGGAATCGCGCTCGACGCCCTCGATCCCCGTCGAGGCCATGATGTCGAGTCAGATCGAGCTGATCAAATCGCGCGACACGCTGATGAGCGTGATCGACAGCGAGAAGCTCAGGTCCGAAAGCGAGTTCACCGGCGCAGGCGTATCGCCCATCGGCTTGCTCATGCAGCTCATCGGCCGGGCGCCCGAGCCGCGCAGCATCGACGAGACGGTGCTGCAGAACCTCCGCGACCGGCTCAGCGTCGTGCGCGAGCGCGATTCCGCCGTGATCTCGGTCAGCGTGCGTTCGGAGAATCCGGAGCTGGCGGCGCGGATCGCAAATGCCATCGCCAGGGCGCATGTGCAGCGGCGGACGGCGCTTTCGCTTTCCGATACGGCCGAGACTTCGGCGTGGCTCGAACAGGAGATCGAGCGTTTGCGGGTCAAGGTGCAGGAGGCCGAGGCAGCGGTTGCCAATTACCGGGTCGACAACGACCTCTTCACTGGAACCGACAATACCTCGATCCTCAACCAGCAGCTTACCGCCATCGCAACGCAGATCACCGAGGCCCAGCAGCGCAAGAACGCGGCGCAGTCCCGCGCCAACCTCATCCGCCAGCTTCTGGCGCAGGGGCAGCCGCTCGACGGCGTGCAGGACGTGCGGGACTCGGTCGTCATCCAGCAGCTGAGCCAGACCAAGGCGACGCTGCAGGGCGAACTGGCGCAGCGTTCTTCGACGCTCCTGCCCAACCATCCCACGATCAAGGCGCTGGTTGCCCAGATCGACGAGATCGAGGACCAGATCGCGGCCGAAGCGCGCCGGGTTGCGACGGCGCTGGAGGCCGAGGCGCAGATCGAGGGCGATCTCGAAACCTCGCTCCGGGACGATCTCGCGCGCACCAAACTTTCCGTATCCAACGCGACGCGCGACAGCGTGACGCTCGAGGAACTCCAGCGCGAAGCCAAGGCGCAGCGCGATCTGCTCGAATCCTACCTGCTGCGCTACAGCGACGCCGCCTCGCGTACCGAGGCGGGGTCCGCGCTGCCGGACGTGCGGCAGGTCACCTTCGCCGCCCCGGCCACCGAACCTGCCTCGCCCAAGACGGCGCTCATCCTCGGCGCGGTCGGCTTCGTGGCCTTGGCGCTGCAGATCGGCGGCATCCTGTTCGGCGAACTCATGTCCGGCGCGGCGCTGACCGACGGTCGGGTGCGCCGGCTGCCGCCGGAAGAGAGTCTCGAGGCCGAGCCGGAAGATGCCGAGCCGGCGGCGATCGGGGACCTCTTCGACGAACGCGAGTGGATCGAGGAAACGATCGTCGCCGAGTCCCCGGGCGATCCTGCGCCGCCTGCGGCCGTGCCGGATGACGGGCCGCCGGGGGCGGGCCGTCCGGCCAAACCGCCGCTGCCCGAAGCGGCGCCGGCCGTCGCGCTGGCGGCGGCTTCCGCATCTACGCGCGAGACGGCGGCCGTGCCGCTTTCCGAAGCAACGCCGCTGCCCGAGCCCGCCGCAGCGCCGCCTGACCGGGTGCGGTCGAGGCGGGACACGCGCGACCGGGAGCCACTCGAGCTCGACAACCTTGCCGCCGACATTGCGATAGGACGGGTGCGCGTCGTCATGCTCGCCGGCGTCGCCGACGGGCCGTCCTGCGAGCGCGTCGCCGATACGCTGATCGCGGAGGCGCTGCGCAACGGCCTCAGCGTCGTGCGGGTCGATGCCGCCAGCGCGCGGCTGACCGCCGAGCCCGGCATCAGCGATCTGAGCACCGATCGCGCGAGCTTCGGCGATGTCGTTCACCGGGTGAGAGAGGGGCTTGCCGAAGTGCCGTGGGGCCAGCAGGAAGCACTCGAGCGGCGCTCGATGAAACCGGCGACGCTGGTCGAGGCGCTGACCGACATCTACGAAGTCGTCATCGTGCTGACGGGCCGGATCGGCATGGCGTCCGCGCTCCCGATGTTTGCCGGGGTGCCGTGCCGGCTGGTGCTCGTCGGCGACGGCCAGCTCGATCGCCGCACCATCGAGACGGCCGTCGAGGATGCGGCCAACGTCGGTTACGAGATCGGCCAGATCGTCTATCCGCCGCAGCGGCAATACGAGGTCGCCTGAGCCGCATGGGGGCGATCCGCTACGCGGCGATCAGGGGCATGTTCGAGGTCCTCTGGGCCTCCCGGCTGGCCTCGCTCATTCGCCGGAACTCGAAATGCCGGGGCGTGATCTTCACGCTGCACCGGGTGCTGCCCGAGGATCCGGCCGATTTCGCACCGAACGCCATCCTGCAGGTCAAGCCGGAGTTTCTCGATTACACGATCGGGCGGGTGCGGGAACTCGGACTCGACATCGTCGATCTGGGCGAAGCGATCCGGCGGATCGAGAGCGACGAACCCGAGCGGCCCTTTGCCGTCTTCACCTTCGACGATGCATACCGCGACAATCTCCGCTACGCGCTGCCGATCCTCAGGCGCCACCAGTGCCCGTTCACGCTCTACGTGCCGACGGCGCTGGTCGACGGCGTCGGCGAAATCTGGTGGCAGGCGCTCGAGGACATCATCGCGACGCAGTCGGCGGTCGCCGTGACCTATGCCGGCGAGACCGACTACATTTCCACCGCGACACTCGCCGAGAAGAACGAAGCCTTCGACCAGATCTACCGCCGCATGCGGGCCATGCCGGAGCCCGACCGCGTCGACCTGATCCGCGCGCTCGCCGGCCAGTACGGCTTCGATCTCGCCGCGCATTGCCGCGAGCTGATCATGGACTGGAAGGAGTTGCAGACCTTCGCCTCCGAGCAGCTCTGCACACTGGGAGCGCACACCGTGAACCACTACGAGCTCTCAAAGCTCGAGCCCGCCGAGGTGCACAGGGAGATCGAGCAATCGCTGAAGGTGATGCGGGCGCAGTTCGGCAGCACGCCGCTGCATCTTTCCTATCCGCTCGGGGGACCGGCCGCCGCGGGCCCGCGCGAATTCGGGATTGCGAAGGACCTGGGTCTGAGGTCCGCGGTGACGACCCGCCCCGGCGGCGTCTACGCGCGGCACCGCGACAGCCTCCATGCGCTGCCCCGCATTTCCCTCAACGGATTGTTCCAGTCGCGCCGATATGTCGATGTTTTCGTTACGGGCGCGGTGTTCTCGATGATGCCGGCTGGCGGTTAGGGTCGGGCCGCTCACGCCGGCAGGCGGGCCCTTGGCTAGGCGTCCGGCCTTGCCATCCACCGCACGATCCACGAGGCGGGGAAGAACCAGACAAGACCCGCCCCTGCGAAATAGAGGATCAGAATCCACCACGCCTGGCCGCCGAGGAAGTAGGCGTAGATCGCCCCGGCGGCGATGGGATAGGCGATCGTCAGCGCGATGAGGCCGAAGATCCCGAGCAGCTTTCGCGTCCGCTGCGGCATTGCCGGTTGCCCCCTGCGTCACTTCCGGTCCTTGCCAAGCCCGGGCCCGGAGCGTAGCAAGCCGGCCGGATATGGACCCCAGTTCGACCTCCAGTGCAAGTCAGGCAGGCCCCGCGGCGCCGGCAACGGATCGGCTGCGGCCGGTGCGCATCTGGCTTTACGCCATCGCGGCGCTGGTCCTGCTGATGGTGGTCGTCGGCGGGGCGACGCGGCTCACCGAGTCCGGCCTCTCCATCACCTCATGGAGGCCGATCTCCGGGATAATTCCGCCGCTCAGCGATGCCGACTGGCAGGCCGAGTTCGAGGCCTATAAGCAGATCCCGCAATACGAAGCCGTCCATTCGTGGATGGGGATCGAGGACTTCAAGTACATCTTCTGGTGGGAGTGGGCGCACCGCTTCCTCGGCCGGGTGATCGGCATTGCATTCGCCATCCCGTTCGCCGTCTTTCTCGTGCAGCGCCGGTTCTCGTGGGCTCTCGCGGCGCCGCTGGCGCTGCTCTTCGTTCTCGGCGGCTTCCAGGGCTTTCTCGGCTGGTGGATGGTGACCTCGGGCCTGTCGGAGCTCACCTCCGTCAGCCAGTACCGGCTTGCCGCGCACCTCACCGCCGCCGCGCTCCTTTTCGTCGCGCTGATCTGGGTGGCGCGCCGGATGACGCCCGACCGGGGCCGGTTCCCGGTGCCGATCGCCGAGCCGCCGATCTCGCGCAACCTGTGGCCCGGCGCCGTCCTTCTGGGCCTCATTCTGGTGCAGATCGCCGCCGGGGCTTTCGTCGCCGGGCTCGATGCGGGGCTCGCCTGGAACACGTGGCCGCTGATGGACGGCGCGCTGGTGCCGCCCGGGCTTGGCACGCTCGAACCGTTCTGGCGCAACCTCTTCGAGAACCCGGTGATGGTGCAGTTCATGCACCGCACCATCGCTTACGTCATCGTGATCTACGCGGCATGGCTGCTGTGGCGGCAGCACCGGGCAGGGGGCTTTGCCGGTCCGCATGCCTGGCTGCCGCGGCTTTTCGGGCTCGTCGTGTTGCAGGTCGCGCTCGGCGTCGCAACGCTGATCATGGTCGTGCCGATTTCGCTCGCGCTCGGACACCAGGCGCTCGCCTTCATGCTGGCGGGCGCGGTGACGGCCTATCTCGCCGATCTCGCGCCGAGACCGGCGCAGGCGGCTGCCTGAGGCCGGCGCGTCGTACCCCGCGCTTGCGATCGGCACACTCGTTCCCCATGTCCTCCGCCAGAGGAGGAGCAAAGCCACGTGATCAGCAAGGACGAAGGCCGCATCAACCGCCAGTTCGACCGCATCCAGCGCAGGTTTCCGGCGGTCGCCGGCTTCCTCAAGTGGCTGCGCCGGCCGGCGACGAAGTTCATCCGCATCCCGATCGGGCTGCTCCTCGTCATCGGCGGCATTTTCAGCTTCCTGCCGGTCCTCGGCATCTGGATGCTGCCGCTCGGGCTGCTGCTGCTCGCGCTCGATCTCGCGTTCCTGCGCACGCCCATCGCCGGCGCGATCCTGCGCGGCACCCGCCGATTCACCGAATGGCGGCGGGAGCGAAAGCGCCGGAAAATGTGGACTTCCTGATGCGGTAATTATATACCACATACCAACCGGCTGATTCTGCTGATCTTTCTTTTTCCGCTTGACGCGTTCCGGAAACACCGCCTATAGCCGCGCCACAACCGCGGCGGGGCAGGGCTCCGCCTTCCTTTTCCGAAGGAATTTCCGATGAGCACCTACTCGGCCAAACCGAGCGAGATCCAGAAGAAGTGGGTCTTGATCGATGCGGAGAACATCGTGGTCGGGCGTCTCGCCTCGATCATCGCGATGCGCCTGCGCGGCAAGCACCTGCCCACCTTCACGCCCAACATGGACATGGGCGACAACGTCATCGTCATCAATGCGCAGAAGGTGAAGCTGACCGGCAACAAGCTCGATCAGCGCATCTTCCACTGGCACACCGGCCATCCCGGCGGGATCAAGGGCCGCACGCAGCGCGAAATTCTCGAGGGCCGCTATCCCGAGCGCGTGCTGGAGAACGCGGTGCGGCGCATGCTGCCGGGCGGGCCGCTGAGCCGCAAGCAGCTCAAGAACCTGCGCGTCTATGCGGGAGCCGAGCATCCCCATGAGGCGCAGCAGCCCGAAAAACTCGATGTCGCTTCGTTCAATCCCAAGAATGTG
>CAYRNE010000022.1:0-15004 GCA_964425245.1 uncultured Devosia sp. | reverse complement strand
GCGCTGGCCGGGCTTCAGCAGCGGAACGAGGGCCTGCGCATCGGCCCTGTCGATGAGCCCGATCTGATCGAGGCGGCGCTTGAGCAGGTCGCTGCCGGTCACGAACTGCGAGAGCGGCGTCGCGCCAGCGGGAAGGGCAGGGTCGCCGGCCGGTGACAGCGGCCCGGACCAGTGGAGCGGTGCGCCGGCATCGGACGAAGCTTCGAGGTCGTCGCCCAGTGCAGCGCCGAGCGCGGTCTCGCAGCCCGGCGCCACGGACAATTGGTCGACGATGGCCGGCCACAGGCTTTCCTCACCACGGCTCAGGATCCGGCTGAGCGTCTGGGATTCGGCTTCGAGACGGCTGAGCGCGGTCTCGATTTCCTGTAGCGCCGGGCGGGCGGCGTCGAGCGCGGCCTGCGCGTTTTGCGTCTCGGCTTCTGCGGCAAGCGCCATCGCTTCGGCTTCCGCAGCGGCGGTCTGCGCAGCTTCCAGCGCTTCGCGCCGGGTTGCGACCGTCGAATCGGCATCAAGCGTCGCGGTCAGCGCCTCGGTGTCGCGCACGACCTCGTCGATCTGTTGCCGCAGCCGCGTTATGCGCGCTTCCGCGTCGTTACGGCCGCGGATCGCCTGCGCTCGGCGCGCCTTGATCTGCGCCTCGGCATCGAAGGCGGCGCGCGCGTCGGCCTCGGCCCGCTGCACCGCTTCGGCCGCTTCCTCGGCAGCCGTCTTGGCCGCCGCGAAGGCCTCCGCTTCGCCCGCGACTTCCGCCTCGAGGCGCGCCTTCTCCTCGGCATAGCCGGAGAGCGCGACGGTGCTTTCGTCGTGGAGCGCGCGTTCGCGGGCGGCATCCGCCTCGAGTTGCCCGAGGCGCTCGCCAAGTTCGTTGCGCCGGGCCTCGGCGCGGCGCGCTTCCTCGGCGAGCTGCTCGCTGAGGATGCTGAGCCGCTGCAGCGCCGCCCCGGCGCGGGCTTCCTCTTCCCGCAGCGGCTGGAGCGCCTTGTCGGCGAGCATGACGACCTTCTGCGCTTCGAGGTCCAGGTGCTGGGCATCGGCAAGCTGGTTGACGAGCTTGGCCTGCTCCGCCTCGGTTTCCTTCTCGGCGACCCGCGCCGCGACCCAACGCAGATGGTAGAGCGTCGCCTCGGCCTTGCGGATATCCCCGGAAATCGAGCGGTAGCGCACCGCAAGGCGCGCCTGCCGCTTCAGCAGATCGAGCTGCTGCTCGACCTGGGCGATGATGTCGTCGACGCGCTCTAGGTTCTGCTCGGCCGCCTTCAACCGCAGCTCGGCTTCGTGGCGCCGCGAATGGAGGCCGGAAATGCCGGCGGCTTCCTCGAGCAGCGCCCGCCGCGCCGTCGGCTTTGCGGCGATCAGTTCGCCGATCTGGCCCTGCCGCACCAGCGCAGGCGAATGAGCGCCGGTCGATGCGTCGGCGAAGAGGAGTTGCACATCGCGCGCGCGGACCTCCCGGCCGTTGACACGATAGACCGACCCGGCCTCGCGCTCGATCCGCCGTGTCACCTCGAGCACGTCGGCATTGTTGAGCGGCGCGGGGGCGGTACGGTCCGAATTGTCGAGGACCAGCGTGACCTCGGCGCTGTTTCGCCCCGGGCGGTTACCCGAGCCGGAGAAAATCACGTCCTCCATGCCCGAGGCGCGCATGGCCTTGTATGAGCTCTCACCCATGACCCAGCGCAATGCTTCAACGAGGTTGGACTTGCCGCAGCCATTGGGCCCGACGACACCCGACAGCCCGGGCTCGAGATGGAGCTCCGTCAGATCGCAGAACGATTTGAACCCGTGGAGCTTGAGGCGCTGGAACTTCATGGCGCCCTCTTAGCAACCGGAGTCAGCGCCGTGAATCCGCGATTTTGAGTTGTCCCTTGCAATCTGCCGCCGACCGAATCAGAGAGCTGCGCCCAGTATACCGTCCCGGGCGCGGCCGTTGCGGTCAGTTGGATGCCGGAGTCTCCGGTTCGGCCTCTTCGGCCGGTGCATCCGTTGCGGGCGCATCGGCAGCCGGCTCCGCCGCGGGGGATTCTGCCCCGGGCTGCGTCGGCTGGAAATCGGCCGGCACAAGCGGATCGATCTCGGCGCGCATCTGCTCGACGGTCTTGCCCCCGGTGAGCTGCTTGCCGTTAATGTAGAACGTCGGCGTGCCCTCGAGGTTGAACTCGTCGCGCGCCTGGTCGCTCACCGCTTCCAGCCCCTTCAGCAGCTCGGTGTCCTTGAGTGCCTCGTCGAAGCTCGCATCGGTAAAGCCGAGCTGCTTGGCAATGGCGAGAAGCTCGTCACGCGGCCGGTTCGAAGCCGCCCACTGGCTGTGGGTCCGGAAGTAGGTGGCGATCACGGTGTGGAACATGTCGTCGCCGGCGGCTTCGGCGAGCATGAACACCGCGGCGTCGAGAACGTTGCGCAGGAACGGACGCAACAGGAACCGCACCTTGCCGGTCTCGATGTACTCGGTCTCGAGCGTCGGCAGCACGCTGGTGTGGAAGGCCGCGCAGTGCGGGCAGGTCGGGGAGGCATACTCGATCACGGTCACCGGCGCGTTCTCGGCGCCGAGCGGATGATCGGGGAGCGCGACATTCGCCAGCCGGCTGACGTCCTTGGTGGTGCCTTCCTGCGCCCATGCGGGCGACGCCCCGAAATAGCCGGCGAGGGACGCGGAAGCGGCGAGGATGAGAGTGTCGCGGCGGGTAAGGGTCACGAAGGTTCTCCGGATTTTCGGTGGCGCACACTACACGGGGCGGACGGCAGGGCAAGTGAGGCTCGCTTCAACTGCCGGTGAAACGTCGGTTATCGGGTCGCGTTGCCCTTAATCCCGCGGCCAAGCCGGCGCAAGGCGTCCCTGAGGCCCTCGTCCCTGACCTCCTCGAGCGCCGCCTCCGCCTTGCCGTCGAGTTGGGGCAACGATCTGCGGTCAGCCTCGGGATCCAGCGATGAACCGGGAATGAACGGTTCGGCCGCAAGCCGCACCTCGCCCACGAGTACGTAGCCGAAGTACCGGTTGATCGAGGCCGCGATCAGCCCCCCCTCATGCTGCAGGGCGAGGGCGTGACCCGGGGCGCAGCGGAGATAAAGGGTCGCGCCGCCGGCGCCGCGCTCGCCGCGCGGCCAGACGAGGCGGTCGGGCGCGGCGATCCTGTCGTAGGGCGCGGGGGCGATCGACGGCCAGCGCGAAACGATGTCGCGGCTGGCGAAGCCGCGCTTCCTGAACACGGGGTCGAGTGTCCGCTGCAGGGCCTCGGCCACGCCGACCGCCCGGTTCAGCCGCTTCGGTTCGTCGGCCGCCTTGGCCATGCGGTTCAAAACTCCTGCCATGCGCTTGCGTCGGGCAAGCCGCTCCGCTTCCTTGCTCCGATCATGCCAAATGTCGATGGCCGAGATAACCCCGACGCGACCCTGATCGATGCCGCGGCGCTCCTTGCCTGGTACGACCGGCACGCGCGCGATTTGCCCTGGCGTGTCGGTCCCGGGGAGCGGGCGCGCGGGATCAGGCCCGATCCGTATCGCGTCTGGCTCAGCGAGGTCATGCTGCAGCAGACGACCGTCGCCACGGTCCGCGGCCACTATCTTCGTTTCGTGGCGCTCTGGCCATCGGTGGCCGAGCTCGCAGCCGCGCCGCTCGACGCCGTGCTCGTCGCCTGGGCAGGCCTCGGCTACTACGCCCGCGCCCGCAATCTTCATGCCTGCGCGCAGGCGGTCGTCGAGCGCTTTGGCGGGCGCTTTCCGCAGACCGTCGAACAGCTCCTGACCCTGCCGGGGATCGGCCGCTACACCGCCGCCGCCATCGCCGCCATCGCCTTCGATGCGCCCGAGCCGGTGATCGACGGCAATGTCGAGCGCGTCATTGCGCGCTACCTTGCGCTCGATGTGCCGGTTGGCGAAGCGAAGCATCGGCTGGCGGCGGTGCTGGCCCGCTCCATGCCGGGCCGGCCGGGAGATTTTGCGCAGGCCCTGATGGACCTCGGCGCGACGATCTGCGCCCCGCGCAGCGCCAGCTGCATGCTTTGCCCGCTGCGGCCCGGCTGCGCGGGGACCCGCGCGGCACCGACCGACTATCCCGTGAAGCCGCCGAGGGCGGTGCGGCCGGCGCGTTACGGGCACGCCTACGTCATGCGGGACGCGGATGGCGACGTTTACCTCCGCTCGCGGCCGCCGGACGGTCTCCTCGCGAGGATGACGGAAACGCCGACCAGCGCCTGGACCGCCAGCAGGACCGAGCCTTCGTTTCCGCAGCCGGCGCAATGGCGGAAGGCGGGGCTGGTCAGCCACGTCTTCACGCATTTCAGCCTGGAGCTCGAAGTGTGGACCGCGACGGTCGATCCGTCCGGGCTCGACGACGGCTGGTGGTCGTCGCCGCGCAACTTCGGCGCCGAAGCGCTCCCGACGGTCTTCCGCAAGGTGCTGGCGGCAGCAATCCAAGGAAGTACCGCCGGCCCCATGCATGGGGGCCGGCGGCGCTAGCCTGACGCTGGAGGTCGTCAGATCAGGCCGAAAGGGAAGCGACCTGGGCGCGAACGTCCGCGCGGAGCCTGTCGATCGGGTCGAGGCGGCCTTCTCGCTCGAAATGCCAGAAGGTCCAGCCGTTGCAGGCTTCGGCCCCCTGCACGAGGGCTCCGACCCGGTGAATCGAGCCCGTGTGCGGGCCGGCGGCCAGTGAGCCGTCCGCTTTGACCAGGGCTGCATAGCGGCGGTGCTGGTCCGACAGCATGGTGCCCGGTTCGATCAACCCCATCTCGACAAGCGAACCGAAGGCAATGCGGGGAGCGCTGCGCCGGGTCGGCGCGGGCTCGAGCGCTTCGCCGCTGAGCGGCCGGACGGCGGCGATGCGCCCGAGCGCCGCCGCCACATAGGCGTTGTCGCGCTCGATGCCGATGAAGCGGCGGCCGAGCTTCTTGGCCACGGCGCCGGTCGTGCCGGTTCCGAAGAAAGGGTCGAGCACAACGTCACCGGGCCGCGTCGTCGCGCTCAGGACGCGGTAGAGCAGGGCCTCGGGCTTTTGCGTAGGGTGGACCTTGGCGCTTCCGTCCTTGAGCCGTTCGCCCCCCGAGCAGATGGGGAACAGCCAGTCCGAGCGCATCTGCGTTTCGTCGTTGGCCTGCTTGAGGGCCTCGTAGTTGAACGTGACGCGGCTCTTGCGGCCGCGGGCAGCCCAGATCAGCGTCTCGTGCGCGTTGGTGAATCGCGTGCCGCGGAAGTTCGGCATCGGGTTGGCCTTGCGCCAAACGACGTCGTTCAGCAGCCAGAATTCCAGATCCTGCAGCGCCGTGCCGACGCGAAAGATGTTGTGATAGGAGCCGATCACCCAGAGGGCGCCGTCGGGCTTCAGAACCCTTCGGGCCGCCGCCAGCCAGGCGCGGGTGAAGGCATCGTAGGCGGCGAAGCTTTCGAACTTGTCCCAGTCGTCGTCGACCGCATCGACCTTGCTCTGGTCGGGCCGCGTCAGGCCCTGCTCGAGCTGCAGGTTATAGGGCGGATCGGCAAAGATGAGGTCGACCGAGCCGGCGGGCAGGGCGTTCATGTGCTCGACGCAGTCGCCGACAAGGATCGTGTCGATGGGGAGCGTCTGCCCCTCCGCGACGGCCGGGCCGGCCGCCTGACGCGCGGTACGCAACATGACTCAAACTCGTATGCAGAACTTACGAGTTCGGTTCTAGAGCGTTAGGGTTAAATGGCTTTTAAGCGTCAGGGTTAGCGAAAGCTTAAGCCGCGATCCCGGCCACGGCTGCGCCATCCTCGCGCAGCCGCAGGGCCTCGATGCAGGGGGCAAAATCCATCCGGTGGTGGCGGCCCGGGCCCAGTTCGCTGAGCGCGGCGAGGTGTTCGGGCGTCGAGTACCCCTTGTGCGAGTCGAAGCCGTAATCCGGCTCCTCGCAATGCATGATGCGGCACATGCGGTCGCGCGTGACCTTCGCGATCACCGAGGCCGCCGCGATGGAAACGCTCCGGCCATCGCCGCCGATCACGGCTTCGCCGAAGCAGGGCAGTTCCTTGGGGAGGATTTTGCCGTCGATGAGGGCGTGGTCCGGCCTGAGGGTGAGCCCGATCAGCGCCTGCCGCATGGCCTGCAGCGTTGCCTGCAGGATGTTGAGCCGCGCGATCACGGTGGGCGGCGCGATGGCGATCGAGACCGTCGCCGACCGCATCAGCTTCTCGTAGATCTCCTCACGGACCTCGGCCGTCAGCACCTTCGAGTCGTTGAGCCCGTCGGGAATGCGCCGATTGTTGAGAATGACCGCGGCAACGACGACAGGTCCGGCGAGCGGGCCGCGGCCCGCCTCGTCGACGCCGGCGACGATCCGCGCCCCCCTGCGCACCGCGCGCCGTTCGAGGCGCAGGTCGGGCACGGAGATCGGTTCGGGCGAATCGGCAGCCATGCGCCCTAGCATCGCCAAGGCGGACCGAATCGCAAGCGGGCGATGTGATGCGCCCCGCAAAGGCCGGGAGCGCATGCGTTCCGTTTCGGCGATCGCGATCAGGGATCGGCGACCAGCGTGACCGCCCCCTCCGCGATATGCGCCTCGAGGATCGTCGTGAACTCGGGCACCTCGCGAGCCTCGCCGTCGACGGTCAGCGTGCCGCCGACGAAGGCGATGGTGATCCCGTCGACCATGAACTCAGTGCCGCCCTCGACGGAGGTGACGCTGTGGTTGTTGCCGCCAACCACGGCAAACGAACGGCCGTCCGGCAGCCCGACCTCGGAGCGCGCCAGGTCCGGCCCGCTTTCCCCGGAACAGGCCTCGATCTGAGCCTCGATGCCCGGGTAGGCGGCGCTGAGTTCGTCCTCCTGTTGGGAGGACGGTTCGAGCCCCGTGTCGACAAGCATCTGGCGGTGCTCGGCGGAAAGCGGCTCCATGGCCTTTAGAAGGCAGGCGAGCGCTTCCTCCTGCGCCTCCGCTGTCGCAGACCCCATCTCGTCCTCGACGTAGGCTCGAAGCAGGGGAACGAGCGGGTCTTCTTCTTCCTGGCCGGACCCGTCGCCGGTTTCCTCCTCGAGCGGCGGTTCGTCGTCCGTCATCGGGGGCGGCTCGTGGAGCGGCGGCGGCGTTTCCTCGGGCAGTTCCGGAGCCGGGACCTCGATCGGAGGCGGCCCTTCGTCCTCAGTCAAGTCCTCGCCCGGGAGCGGCGGCGGCTCGTCCTCGTTGAGTGGCGGCGGCACCTCTTCGTCCGGCAGGTCCGGCGGCAGCGGCGGGGCTTCGAGCGCCGCCAGCGCGTCGGCAAATTCCGGCAAACTGCTGACCGGTGCCCAGGCTTCGAGCCCTCTCTTCCAGGCGAGGTCGTCGCCGGTCGTGGTCGCCGCAGCGATCCGGGCAAGCATCTCGTCCTCGTTGAGCGGGCCGACGCGCTGTCCGTCCTCGATGACGAAATACTGAACCGGCCGCGGGGCCTCAGGAGGGAAGGCCGACGCGAAAGCGGGAAAGCTGTCTATCGGCATCCATTCGGGCTGGCCGGGCTGCCACACCATGACACGGCGCGAGATCGTCCCGTCCGCGATTCCGGCGAGGACCTCCTCGTGCGTCAGCGGGCCGGTCTGCACGCCGTCTGCGTGCAAATAGTAGTTCCCGGCTGGCGCCGGCACCGGCGGCGGTCCGTCGACCGGCTGCTGGAGGGCGGCGGCAAGCTCGGGAATGGTCTCGATATCCACCCATTGGTTAAGCTCGGCCGTCCAGACATCCGTGTCGCGATTGCTCTCTCCCGAGCCGATGCGGTCGAGCACCTGCTGCAAGGTCAACGGGCCGATCTGCTCGCCGCCTTCCGCGAGCCAATACTGCGCCTGGTCCGCCGGGGGAGTATTGTCGGGCGGCATGCCTGCCGCAACGAATCTGTACGACTCGGTATTGCCCTGATTGTCGAACAGGCCGATCTCGAACCCGCCCGGTGTCCAGAGTCCGAAGAACTGGTACCGGATGCCTCCCGTTTCGAGATATCCGTTCACCGTGTCCGCCCCGTCGCTTTGGCCGCTCAGCGTGCCGTTCTGCGTGCCGGAGAACTGGCCCGTGACGGTCTCGCCGCTTTGGCGCAGGACGAGGGTGATGCCGGTGGCCCCTCCGGTGCCGGCATAGGTACCGTTCATATGGTCGGCGACCGACGTCGACACGGCCGCGGCGAGCATCGCAACAGCCATCATGCATGCAAAAAGAAGGCGTAACATTCTTGTCGTCCTCCCCAGCGCCGCTCGAGGACGTTATCTTGCTTCACGACATCTGGAAATACTCGCCGTCGTTCAGGTCTAATCGCGGCGGACCATTTGCCAATTGTTTCACAAGAGCTGGAGCTGCCGCGTCTCCTCCGCCGGCGGCACGAAAAGATCGGTCCTCAGCGGCGGCAGGGCCTGGTTGAGGCCGTACCGCTGTCGCGCCTTCTCGAAGCGCTGCTGGAGTAGCACGGCGTAGGCCCCTTCGCCCTTGAACCGCGAGTGGAAGTTCGGATCGTTGTCCCGTCCGCCGCGCGCGTCGCGTACGAGGCTCAGGACATGCTTCACGCGATCCGGGTAATGCCGCAGCAGCCACTCGCGGAAAACGTCCCTGACCTCGTTCGGGAGGCGGAGCAGGACCATGCCGGCGCCCTTCACTCCCTGCGCGGCCGCGGCGTCGAGGATGCGCTCGAGCTCCATGTCGTTGATGGCAGGGATCATCGGCGCCGCCATCACCGTCGTGGGCACGCCCGCCTCCGACAGCAGACGCAGCGCCTCGAGGCGCTTCTCCGGCGTCGACGCGCGGGGCTCCATCCTGCGGCTCAGGATGTGGTCCATCGACGTCACCGACAGGGCTACGCTCGCCAGGCCCAGCTTTGCGAGCTGGGTGAGGATGTCGAGGTCGCGGACGACAAGCGCCGATTTGGTGCAGATCGTCACGGGATGCCTCGTCTCCAGCATCAGCTCGAGAATCTGACGGGTCAGCCGGTGCTTGCGCTCGGCGGGCTGGTACGGGTCGGTGTTGGTTCCCATGGCGATCGGACGCGGCTTGTAGCGCCTGTCGGACAATTCCGCCCGAAGCCGCTCGACGGCGTTCACCTTCACGTAGATGTCGCGTTCGAACGCGATCCCGGCCGAGTGGCCGAGATAGGCGTGGGTCGGCCGCGCGAAGCAGTAGGAGCAGCCGTGCTCGCAGCCGCGATAGGCGTTGATGGACCGGTCGAAGCCGATGTCGGGGCTATCGTTGCGGGTGATGATCGAGCGGGCGCGCTCGATATGCTCGATCGTCTCGAAGGGCCTCAGCGCATCGACGTCCGTATCGTCGCGCATCCAGCCGTCGTCCACCGGCTCGCGCGTCTCGCGCTCGAACCGGCCGGTGCGGTTGCTTTGCGCTCCGCGTCCGCGGTTGAGCCTCGGATCAACCAGCCTGCGCCGGACGAGGTCGGCGTCGCGCGTGTGCGCGAGCTTCTCGAGCTGCTCGAACGAAGGGGCGCTCCTGAGGGCCATATCTGCTCCAAACGCCGGCGAATCGGGCGGCGACGAATAGCGATTCGACTACCATGTCGATGCGAACAGAACAAGAACAGATCAGCGGGGATAAGGTTCCGTTCGCCTCGTCATCACCTGCGAGGGCGCGCGTCGCTGCCGCACCGCGAAATGCGCTTGCACTTCGCGCCTCGGCGTAATACTGAACCGCATGGTTCAGTATCAGCCACATTTCGATGCCTCGTTCGCCGCCCTCTCCGATGCCACCCGGCGCGGCGTTCTCGAGCACCTGATCACCGCCGACGCGTCGATCACCGACCTCGCCGGACGCTTCGGCATGACGCTCACGGGAATGAAGAAGCACGTCAGCGTGCTCGAAGCGGCCGGCCTCGTTGCGACGCAAAAGGTCGGCCGCGTCCGTACCTGTCGGCTCGGCACACGCGGCCTCGAGGAAGAGGCGGCATGGATCGAACGGTATCGCCAGCTCTGGGCCGCGCGCTTCGACGAGCTGGACAAGGTGGTTGCCCAGTTGAAGGAGAGGGAAAAGGGAAATGGAACAAGCAGCCAATGAGGCCGGCGGCGTGAAGAACGCCACCACCACGGATCGCTCCGAACGGGAGCTCGTCGTTACGCGGACCTTCGATGGTCCCGCTCGCCTCGTTTACGAGGCCTGGACGAGGCCCGAACTGCTGATGCGCTGGTGGGCACCGAAATCGTTCGGGATCAACTTCATCTCCTGCGAGGCCGACGTGCGGACCGGGGGCAGCTACAGGTTCGTTTTTGGCCACCCGGATTCGGATCAGCCGATGGAATTCGTCGGCAGGTATCTCGACGTGGTGCCCGACAAGCGCCTCGTCTGGACCAACGAGGAAAGCGGCAACGGCCCGGTCACGACCGTGACGTTCGAGGAAAGGGACGGCCGTACGCACCTCGTGCTGCGCGACGTCTATCCATCCAGGGAGGCTCTCGACGAAGCCATGGCTTCCGGCAGCACCGGCGCATATCCCGAGCAGTTCGACGAGCTTGACGGACTGCTCACGAGCCTGAAGGCGGAAACGGAAGCCTGAATGCGGCGATGCGCGATGCGCGGAGCGCTACTCAGCGCTCCGCGAGCCGCGGCATGAGCTCGACGAAGTTGCAGGGCCTGTGCCGGCTGTCGAGCTGGGCACGGAGGATGCCCTCCCAGGCATCGCGGCAGGCGCCGCGCGAACCCGGCAGAACGAACACGAACGTGGTGCCGATCAGCCCGCCCGTCGCTCGGGACTGCAGCGAGGAGGTGCCGACCGTCGTCGCCGAGTATTGGTGGAACAGCACCGAGAAGCCATCCATCCGCTTCTGGAACAGCGGCTCCAGCGCTTCGGGGGTGACGTCGCGGCCCGAAAAGCCGGTGCCGCCGGTGGTGATGACCGCGTCGATCTGCGGGTCGGCGACCCAGCCAAGCACCGTCGCACGGATCGCGTCCATGTCGTCGCGCACGACGGCGCGCTCGGCGCACCGGTGGCCGTCGGCTTCCATGAGTTCCTTCAGCAGGGCGCCGGCGGTATCGGTCTCGAGCGTGCGGCTATCGGACACCGCGAGAACTGCGATCGACAGCGGCACGAAGGGCTTGCTCGGGTCGAGGTCAGTCTTGAACATTCCCGCCCTCCGCGCTGGCCGGCTTGCCGCCTGAATGCGTTTCGCCCGCAGGCGCGTCGGCCGGCGCTGTTTCGTCCGGCTCAATGACCTCGGCATCGGCGGCAGGCCGGGGCGGCGGTGCGGGCTTCGGCTGCGGGATGTTTTCCTGCGTCTCCTCCGCCCGGGGATCAAGCGTGACGCTGCCGGGTGTCGCGCCTTTCTCCACGTTGAGCGCGTGGAAGCGCACGCGGCCGCTCGCGTCGCGCACGGGGCGGATTTTCATCCTCAGGAACGCGGTGACCGCCAGCGCCCCGTGGAAGGTGGCGGTTACAATGAACAGATCGACCGGGCGAAGCGCCTGCATCACGAAGGACGCAAGCACCGGGCCGATGGCAAGGCCCGTACCGAGGATCAGGAGCATGCCGCCGGCCACGCGGGCGAACTCGCCCTCGCGCGCGAAGTCGTTCGCATGTGCAACGGCAATGGCGTAGAGCGGGTAGGCCGAGAAGCCATAGATCCCGAAGACGACCAGCATGAACCAGCCGGACGGGTTGACGATGAGCGCCAGCAGCCCCGCGGCGGCCGCGATGGCGCTCAGGAAGACGATGACCAGGCGGCGGTCCATCCTGTCGCTCAGCCGGCCGAACGGGATCTGCGCGATGGCCCCGACGATGGCGGTGACGGCGAAGAGCGTCGCGATCCCTGCTGCATCGAGGCCCTGGCGTACCCCATAGACCGGCGCCAGCGTACCGAACGTACCGTTCGCCATGCCGCAGGCAAAGCTCGCGATGACCGCGAGCGGCGACGTCCGGTAGAGGAGCCCGATATCGAGCCTCGCCGAAGCGAGCGGACGCGGCTGCGGCGTCGAGGTGAGGGCCGTCGGGATCACCGCGCAGATGAAGGCAATCGCGCCGACGACGAACGGAACATAGCTCGAAACGCCGGTCACTGACATGGCGAATTGCCCGAGCGTCGAGGCGGCCATGTTGATGGTCGTATAGATCGAAAAGATGGTGCCGCGGCTTCTGTTGTCGGCCACCTCGTTCAGCCAGCTTTCGACGATCATGGCCGCCCCGGCGAAGCAGAAGCCGGAGAGCGCCCGCAGGACGATCCAGCCGATGTCCTGAATCCAGAGCAGGTTGAGCAGGATGGTCACCGTGCCGATGGCGGCCATGACCGAGAAGGCGCGGATGTGCCCGACGCGCTGCACCAGCATCGGCACGCTGATCGACCCGGCGACGAATCCCACGGACCACCCGGTGCCGATCAGTCCGAGCGCGACGAGCGAAAAACCTTCCTCGGCGCCCCGGACGCTCAGCAGCAGCCCCTGCAGCCCGCCGCCGAACATGAGCAGCGCCGAGCCGATGAGGAGCGCATAAATCTTTAGGGCGGAGGACAATTTACTGCTGTAGCGGGCTGAATTGCGTGACGGATCGCGGTCAAGTCAGACCAAATTCGGGCCACCGCTGCAACATGCATCTCAGCGGAGACGGCCGGCCGTGGAGCGGACCCTGCCTCCGCCCGGTTGCCCGACGCTGCTCCTAGGCCGTCGGCGATGGCTGGGGACTCGGCGCGGGGGAGGCATTGCGCGGCTTCAGCCCGTGCCGATCGAGGGCCGCCCGCACCAGTCGCCGAATGTCGGTCTCGCCCGTATGCGGGAAGACCTCGAGATATTCGACGCCGGCCTTTCTCAGCGCCTCCCGCTTGACCGCGTCCGGGCCGCCGCGTCATTCTGGTAGTGTCCGTTGCCCTGGTATTCGACGGCGATTAGCGGCAGCCCTTGCGGCCCGACCACCAGAGCGTCGACGCGCTTGGCGTTGATGGCACGGAAGGCCGGTTCGTCCGGGGACTGAAGCACGGCACCGAGTGCTGTCTGCGCAAAGACCCGGCAGCCGCGGTCGATCACGGCCAGCTCCGATTCGACCGCCCGGAACATGCGATATTCAGCCAGGCTCATGATCCTGCGGGCAGCGAAATTGGCCGCGATCACGTCCCGCAGTTGATCCGGTGCGTCCCGTCCGCGCTGAAAATTCGCGTCGCGCACCTGCGGTCTGTGGCCAGCGCTCAATCTGGGGCGCCCGCGCCAGCGTCTGGGGCGGAAAGACCCGGCGAACGCCAGTGCCGCGACGACGCAAAGCGCGATCACGGTCAAACCGCTGACGTTCAGGCTTCGCAGGAAATCCAAGCTGATCCCCCTCGGGCGCAACGAGCATCGAATTCACCCCGTGCACGTCATGCAAACCGGAACGGGAAAGATTTCATCAAATGCCGGCGTCCGGGAGAGAATCCATCCTCTGCTTCAAAGACAGCATATCCCGCCAGGCGAGGGCCTTCTGCGCGGGCTGGCGCAAGAGGTAGGCGGGGTGGAAGGTCGCCAGCGCCGGCACCGAATGGCTCCCGATCGTCAAGTCCTTCCACTGGCCACGCATCCGCATGATTCCCGTGGTCGTGCCGAACAGCGATCTGGTCGGGACGTTGCCGAGCGTGACGAGCAGCCTCGGCGCCACGAGTTCCACCTGCCGTTCGAGGAAGGGGCGGCAGAGCGCCATTTCCTCGGGCGTCGGCTCGCGGTTTCCCGGCGGCCGCCAGGGCACCGTGTTGACGACGAAGACTTTCGTCCGGTCGAGGCCGATTGCAGCCAGCATGCGGTCGAGCAGCTGCCCGGCCCTGCCGACGAACGGCTTTCCCTGCAGGTCTTCCTCGCTGCCGGGCGCCTCGCCCACCAGCATGATGCCGGCTGCGGGATTACCGTCGGCAAAGCAGAGTTGGGTGGCACGATGCTTAAGGCCACAGCCGTCGTAAGCATCCATGGCGGCGCGCAGCGCTTCGAGATCGGCGGCAGCGGCGGCCAGCGCACGAGCTTGTGCGGGATCGGCCTTGATCGCCGCCTCGGGCAGGGCCGCTGCGGCGACGGCCGGTTCGGCCGGCCTCGGACGAGGTTTCACCACCGATGCCATGAAGCGGTCGACCGGCTCGTCGCCGACGGCGATATCGACGCCGGCTTCGCGATACCACTCGGCAATCGCGCGGGCCTCGGCTTCGGTGAGCTCTCGGTCTTGCTGCATGAGGCCGGTTATGTCACAGGCCTCGCGCCGCAACAAACGGAGGACCACGGTTTTGGCCGCAGCCGGCGACCGCGAAGTGCTCGAGACCGACATCGTCATCGTTGGTGCCGGTCCCGCCGGGCTAAGCGCTGCCATCCGCCTCAAGCAGAAGTTCCCGGCGCTCGCCGTGACGGTCGTCGAAAAGTCCGCCGATATCGGGGGACACATTCTCTCGGGCGCCGTGATGAACCCAGCCGGTCTCGATGCGCTCATTCCCGATTGGCGGCAGCAGGGCGCGCCGGTCGGCCCCGCGGTCGCCGGCGATACCATGCACGTCCTCACCGCGACGGCCGACTTCCGCTTTCCCGGCTTCCTGCTGCCGCCGCAGATGCGCTCGCATGCCTGCCACATCATCAGTCTCGGCGCGCTCTGCCGCTGGCTCGCCGAGCGATCGCAGGAACTCGGCGTCGACATCTTCCCCGCGACCGCCGCTGTCGACCTGCTGACCGGTGGGGACGGCGCCGTGGAAGGCATCATCACCGGCGATCTCGGCCTCGACCGCGCGGGCAATCCCAAGCCCGGCTTTGCGCGCGGCATCGCGCTCAGGGCGAAGTACACACTGATCGGGGAGGGGGCCCGCGGCTCGCTCGCCAAGCGCCTGATCGCCGGCTTCGGCCTCGACGCCGGCCGCTCGCCGCAGAAATACGGCCTCGGCATCAAGGAGGTCTGGGAGATTTCGCCGGAGCGACACCGGCCCGGCCGGGTCGATCATTACATGGGCTGGCCGCTCGGCAATGCGACGTCCGGTGGCGGCTTCGCCTACCACGCCGAGGACAACAGGCTCTACCTCGGCTTCGTCACCCATCTCGATTACGACAACCCGGCTCTGTCGCCTTTCGGCGAATTCCAGCGCTTCAAGACACACCCGGCAATCGCCCCGCTGCTGACGGGAGGGCGT
>CAYRNE010000021.1:0-15654 GCA_964425245.1 uncultured Devosia sp. | reverse complement strand
ATCGCGGCCTTGATCGCCGCATCGAGCTCGGCATCGCCAAGCCCGCTGGGCAGAAATTCGCTCAGAATCGCGATTTCCTCGCGCTCCACGGTCGCAAGGTCCTGCCGCCCCGCCTGCTCGTAGATGCCGAGGCTTTCCTCGCGCTGCTTCACCATTTTCTGGAGCAGCGCCAGCAGGTCCGCTTCCGTCAGCGGACCCTTGCCCTGCCCGCGCGCCTCGATCTCCCTGTCCTTGATCGCGGCGTTGACGGCGCGCAGCGTCGCGGTTCGGCGCTTGTCGCCCGCCTTCATCGCCACCTTGTAGCCTTCTTCGATCCGCTGCCGCATTTTCGTGGCTCCGCTTGTCTGCCGCGTTCGATACTCCATATAGCGCAAAGCAGCGGTTGCGCCACTTGCGGCGCCTCGCGCCTCTCTCTATGGAGAGGCCACGTCCATCAGACCCTGACCCCTCGGAGCCCCGCCATGACCGGCTGGCAGCAGAAGCCTGCGACCGCCCTCCTGATCCTCGACGACGGCGCCCGCCTCGAGGGGCATGGCATCGGCGCCGTCGGCCACGCCGCAGGCGAGGTCTGCTTCAATACCGCGATGAGCGGCTATCAGGAGATTCTCACCGATCCCTCCTATGCCGGCCAGATCATCACCTTCACCTTCCCCCATATCGGCAACGTCGGCACCAACGACGAGGACATCGAGACGGTGAACATGGCGGCGCTTTCGGGGGTACGCGGCTGCGTGCTTCGGGCCGACATCACCAACCCCTCCAACTACCGCGCCGCCGAAAGACTCGATAGCTGGCTCAGGAAGCGCAACATCATCGGCATCGCCGGTGTCGATACGCGCGCGTTGACGGCCCGCATCCGCGAGAAGGGGATGCCCAACGGCGTCATCGCGCACCAGCCCGACGGCTATTTCCATGAGCCCTCCATGCTGGCCGAGCTCAAGAACTTCCCCGGGCTCGAAGGTCTCGACCTCGCGCGCGAGGTGACGACCGCCCAGACCTATCGCTGGCACCAGACGCCGTGGAAATGGAACGAGGGCTACGGCGAGGTCACGGACCCGGCCTTCCACATCGTCGCCGTCGACTACGGCGCCAAGCGCAACATCCTGCGCCAGCTGGCCGGTCACGGCGCCCGCGTGACCGTCGTCCCGGCAACCGCGACCGCCAAGGAGATCCTGTCGCATAACCCCGACGGCGTGTTCCTCTCCAACGGGCCCGGCGACCCCGCCGCCACGGGAAAGTACGCCGTGCCGGCCATCCGCACCCTCATGGAGACAGGCAAGCCCATCTTCGGCATCTGCCTCGGCCATCAGCTCCTCGGACTCGCACTGGGCGGCCGCACCGTGAAAATGCATCAGGGTCACCATGGCGCCAATCATCCGGTCAAGGACCTGACCACCGGCAAGGTCGAGATTACCTCGATGAATCATGGCTTTGCGGTCGATACCGGCAGCCTTCCCTCAGGCGTCGCCGAAACCCACGTCTCGCTCTTCGACGGCTCCAATGCGGGTTTGCGGGTCGAGGGTCGCCCGATCTTTTCCGTGCAGTACCACCCCGAAGCGTCGCCCGGCCCGCACGATAGCCACTATCTCTTCACCCGGTTCCTGAACCTCGTCCGCGTTCAGAAGGGCCTGTCCCCTCTGCCCGAGCAGGCGGCGCCCGCGGCGTGAGTTTTCGCGGCCGCGTTCCGCGAGGCGTGAACCGCTTCCGTGGCGAACGTCCCGATCGCTGGAACACAAACTGAAGAGCCGCCCCGGGAGGTGGGGCGGCCCGGTTCATCCGGATGAACTCTCGAGTGCCGGAGGGCTCCGGCGAGCGCCGGGGTCAGGCCGGCGGATTGGCGGCGAGGAAGGCCTCGTACTCGGGCTGGTCGACCTTGCCGTCGCCGTTGCTGTCTGCGGCGGCGTAGGCTTCCTCGGTGAGGTCCGCCCACACGGCCTGCGCCTCCGTCAGCGTGACGTCGCCGCTCGCGTCGAGGTCGACGCTGGCGAAGTCGGTCGCGGCCTGTGCCATGGCCCCCGATGCGCCGAGACCGAGAACGAGGACGGAAACGAGAAGCTTCTTCATCGGATGTAACTCCAGTTCGGTTGAAGAAACGGCCGGTGCTTTCCGGCCGGCGCCGACTCTCTGCTGCAGCCGGTGCGGGCCAGAAGCTTGCCGCCGAATGTGCTCCGAAGCGGACCGCAATGAGGCCCGTTCGCGAAACTTTTCCGGTGATTTTTCAGAGGCTTGGGAACCAAGCCGGAACGAGGAACGAATGCCCCGGCGGGCGCGTTTCCTCCTGTTTTGCCGGGAGCCCCGCGGGAGCTCGAAGCCGGCATCGGGAGCCCCACCCGACATCCAAGGCGAACCAGAATCACGCGTCGGGCGTTGTCCAATGCAACAGGGGAGATTGCCGTCTCCTCATCAGCAAGGACGCGAGACAATGCTCAAAGGTGGTTTGCTCTGGTTGATCGGCATCCCGATCCCCATCATCATCCTGCTGTTTGTGTTCGGCGTGCTGTAGCCCGCCTCTTTGCCAGCAGAATTTCAGCGGCGGGGCAGCGGCCCCGCCGTTGGCTTTTGTAATGAGCCTCAGTCCCAGTGCCTGAGCAGCGGCCCGTCCGCGCCGCCGACCGGGTCGGTCTTTGGCAGCGGAACCCTGGCGATATTCTCGTCCGCCCGCGGCCGGTCCCCGGGCTTGCCGCGGAACTGGTCCGGCTGCTGGCCCGGCGGATAACCGCCGACGACGAGGAAATCGCTGCTCTTCGATATCTGCATGTGCACGACTCCTGCCGGAATGACGATCACGTCTCCGGCCGCGACGTCGAAGGCCCTGCCCTGCGGTCCGCCGAGCTGCAGGCGGGCCGAGCCGGCGGCGATCCCGAGCACCTCGTGCGCCGTCGAGTGGTAGTGATGGTAGGGATAGACCGTATAGCGCCATGCCGGCGGCCATCCGCCCGCCTCGAACAGCGCCTCCATCGCCTCGGGGCTCGCCTCGTCCGGCGCGAGCGCCGCACGGTAGTAGAGCAGCGGCAGCCGGCTGTTCGGGAAAGTCCCGTCGTCCTGGAAATGCTCGAGCGCCAGCCCGACCGTATTTCCGGTCATCGGCTGCGTCACAGCGTGCCGGCGGCGAAGGTGTCGCACTGTCCGACGTTGCCCGTGTCGTAGCCTCGGCGGAACCAGCGCATGCGCTGTTCCGACGTGCCATGCGTGAACTGCGTATGCGGCACGCGGCCGCCGGTCAGGCGGTCGTCGCCGATCGAGTTCGCCGCATTCATCGCCTCTTCGATGTCGCCCGCTTCGAGGAACTGCTCGATGCCGCGCGCCCAGACGCCGGCATAGCAATCCGCCTGCAATTCGACGCGCACGGACGTGGCGTTCTGCTGCTCCTGGCTCATGCGTGGCCGCGCGTCGTTGAACGCCGTGAGCGTTCCTTCGAGGTTCTGCACGTGGTGTCCGACCTCGTGTGCGATCACATAAGCCTGCGCGAAGTCGCCCGAGGCGCCGAAGCGGTCCCGCAGCGTGTCGAAGAAGCCGAGGTCGATGTAAACCTTCTGGTCGTTGGGGCAGTAGAACGGTCCTGTCCCCGATTGCGCGACGCCGCAGGCCGATTCTGTGGCATTGCTGAAGAGCACGAGCTGGGGCTCGCGGTATGTCGCGTCGTTCTGCCGGAACACCTCGCCCCAGAACTCCTCGGTATCGTTGAGGACCACCGCGACGAAATCCGCCTGGTCGTCCTGCCCGGCCTGCGGCAGCGGCCGGGACTGGCTCGAGGGAACGCTGGTCGTCGTGCCGGTGAGCATATCGAGCGGATTTTGCCCGGTCGCGAACCAAATGATGCCGAGAACAACGACGATCCCGATGATGCCGCCGAGCCCGCCGCCGGTCCGTCCCATGGGGATGCGTATCCCGCCGCCGCGCCCGAATGGGTTGTAGCCAAGCCCGCCGCGCCCCAGGCCGCCGCCCGGCGCCCCGCGACGGTCCTGGACATTGCTGCTGCGCTCGCGCCCGCGCCACTTCATGGGCCGCACCTCCGACTGATCAAAGTAGTACCACAAGCGGGCAACCGGCCAACCGGTTGCGAACGCGCCGCGACAATTCTTGACCGGTTGGTCAAAAAGGCATCTGATGGCCTCGAGCCTTCGTCACGGCCGCGTCACGAGGACGGGGTATCGAGGGCCACGCCGAGCGGCCGGCATTCGCGGTCAGGTATCTTGTCTCCCGGTCACGCGGCAAACAGCAGGGAGCATCGAAATGAACTTCAACTACCGGATTTCGCGCCGGGCCTTCCTCGCCGGAACGGCCAGCACCGGCGCCATGGTTGTCCTGCACCCGTTCGCGGCCCAGGCAGCGGCCGGACAGGCGCATTTGCGCATCCTGGAGACGACCGACGTCCACGTCGCCGTGTTCCCCTACGATTATTATGCCGATGCGCCGAACGACACGCTCGGCCTTGCACGGACCGCGGCGATCATCGAGAGCATCCGCGCCGAGGCGGGCAATTCGATCCTCGTCGACAACGGCGACGTCATCCAGGGCAACCCGATGGGCGACTACATCGCCTACGAAAAGGGGCTCGACGGCGAGCCGCACCCCGTCATCGCCGCCATGAACACGCTCGGATACGAGTGCGGCACGCTCGGCAACCACGAGTTCAATTACGGCCTCGAATTCCTCGACAAGGCCCTCGAAGGCGCCGAATACCCGATCGTTTGCGCCAACCTCGTCAAGACGGACGGCAACGGCACCCCCTACTACACGCCCTATCGCGTGGTGGAGAAGGAGCTGACCGACGGCAGCGGCGCGACGCATACCATCAAGCTCGGCTTCATCGGCTTCCTGCCGCCCCAGATCATGACCTGGGACGCGACGCACCTCACCGGCAAGGTCGATACGCTCGACATCGTCGAAGCCGCGAAGCTCTACGTCCCGCAGATGAAGGCCGAGGGCGCCGACCTGATCATCGCGCTCAGCCATTCCGGCATTTCCGCCGAAGCCACCGACCCCAAGGCCGAGAACGCCTCGCTCCAGCTCGCGGCGGTCGACGGAATCGACGTCGTCCTGACCGGCCACCAGCATCTCGTCTTCCCGGGTCCGGACTATGCCGACGTCGCGGGCGCGGATATCGAAAAGGGCACTCTCAACGGCAAGCCCGCCGTCATGGCCGGCTTCTGGGGCTCCCACATGGGCCTCATCGACCTGCTGCTCGAGAAGGCCGACGACGGTTCATGGTCGGTGGTGTCGCATACGTCCGAAGCCCGCCCGATCTTCGAGCGCGTCGACGGCAAGGTGCAGCCGACCGTCGAGTCGGTCGCATCGGTCCTCGCCGCCGCGCAGGCCAACCACGACGAGACGCTCGAATACGTCCGCCGTGCGGTGGGCGAAACGGCCGCCCCGCTTCACTCCTACTTCGCGCTCGTCGCAGACGATCCCTCGGTGCAGATCGTGAACATCGCGCAGACCTGGTACCTCGGGCAAATGATGAAGGGCACCGACTGGGAGGGAACGCCCATCCTCTCGGCGGCGGCGCCGTTCAAGGCCGGCGGCCGCGGCGGCCCGGACTACTACACCGACGTGCCGGTCGGTCCGGTCGCGATCAAGAACGTCGCGGACCTCTATCTGTACCCCAACACGATACAGGCGGTGGCGATCACCGGGGCCGACGTGAAGGAGTGGCTGGAGCGCTCCGCGGGCATCTTCAACCAGGTGACGGCGGGAGGCGCCGACCAGCCGCTGATCAACCCCGAGTTTCCGTCCTACAACTTCGACGTCATCGACGGGGTAACGTACAAGATCGACATCACCCAGCCCTCCAAATACTCGGCCGACGGCAAGGAAGTGCTGAACCCGGATGCAAGCCGCATCGTCGATCTGCAGTACAACGGTGCGCCGATCGACCCGGCGGCGATGTTCATTGTCGCCTCCAACAACTACCGTTGCGGCGGCGGCGGCAACTTCCCCGGCATCGGCCCCGACAAGATCATCTTCAAGGGTCCGGACACCAACCGCGACCTGATCGTGCGCTACATCATCGAGCAGGGAACGATCGACCCGAAGGCCGACAGCAACTGGTCGCTGGCCCCGATCGGCGGCTCGGTGCTGTTCGAGACCGGCCCGCGGGCGGCCGAGCACCTCGCCGATGTGACTGCGGTCTCGATCGAGTCGACCGGCGACACCAGCGAAGCCGGCTTCGGTATCTACCGCATCTCGCTGTGACGTTCTGCAGGGGGCGCACCGCGTCCCCTGCCCCTCGAACCGCGCCCCAGGCGCGCGGCCGCGCCGCGCGGTGCGTCTCTTTCCGGTCCGGACCGCCAGACCGACCACAACCTGCGGATTGCCGATTGCCGGCAGCCAATCCGAGGGGGACGGCTCCCGCAGCACTTGACTTGCGCCGCATGTCAGACTTGGCTCCTCGCGGCTTGAGGACAACGTACGGGGGACAAATGCCGGCGACCGCTGAGATGGAAGCGCTGCTCAAGGAAGCGGACATCACGATCAATGGGTCGCGGCCCTGGGACCCGCAGATTATCGACGACAGGCGCTTCTGGGCCCGGCTCTACGGCCAGGGCACGCTGGGCCTGGGCGAGGCCTACATGGACGGCCTCTGGGATGTCGGCGACATGGCCGAGTTCTTCCACAGGATCCTGACCTCGAAGGCGCCGGAGGCGATCAGGCCGACACCCAATCTCATCTGGCAGATCGTGCAGGCGCGCCTGTTCAACATGCAGGACATCGATAAGTCGAGGCGCGTCGCAAAGATGCATTACAGCGAGACCGAGGCCTATCGCGCCTCGCTGGACAGGCGCATGACCGGCTCCTGCGGCTACTGGCCCGAGGGCGTCAGCAACGTCGACGAGGCGCAGGAGGCCAAGCTCGATCTCGTCTGCCGCAAGGTCGGCCTCAAGGAGGGCGACCTCGTCTGGGACATCGGCTGCGGCTGGGGCGCCTTCATGGGCTTCGCCGCCGAAAAATACGGCGCGCGCTGCGTTGGCGTCACCGTCTCGCCCGACCAGGCCGCCTATGGCCGCGAGCGCTATAAAGGCCTGCCCATCGAGTTCCGCGTGCAGGATTATCGCGAGTTCGACGGCAAGACCGACCACGTCGTCTCTATGGGCATGTTCGAGCACGTCGGCCACAAGAACTACCGCACCTATTTCGAGAAGGCGCGCAGCGTCATCAAGGACGACGGCCTCTTCATGCTCCATACGATCGGCTCGCAATGGTCCACCGAGACCATCGAGGCCTGGCTGGAAAAGTACATCTTCCCGGGCGGGGTGATTCCGTCGATGGCGCAGATCGGCAAGGCCATCGACGGCCTCTTCACCGTGATCGACCTACACAACATCGGGCCGCATTACGACAGGACGCTCTGCGCCTGGTACGACAACTTCGAGCGAAACTGGAAGAAGGACCGGACGCCCGAGGAGGAGCGCTTCTTCCGGCTCTGGAAGTACTACCTGCTGAGTTGCGCCGGCGGCTTTCGCGCCAAGATCCTGCAGGTCTGGCAGTTCGTGCTCTCGACGCGCGGCGTGCCGGACGGATACGTCACGCAACGATGACGATCGATCGCCTCTCCCTCGGCCTCGCCCTCGCTGCGTTGCTGGTCTTTCCCGCTGCCGCGCAGGAGCGCACCGAGTACGTGCTCGCCCTGAACTGGCAGCCCGCCTTCTGCGAGACGGCGGAAACGGTGCCGGAATGCCAGAGCCAGACCGGGGATCGTTTCGACGCCTCGCATTTCTCGCTGCATGGGCTCTGGCCGCAGCGCGGAGAGTATTGCCGCGTTTCGGGCTCGCTCCGCATCCTTGACGCCGAGCGCAAATGGCACGAACTGCCGGCGCCCAAGCTCACGGCAGAAACGCGCGCCGTACTGGATGTCGCAATGCCGGGCACCCGGTCGTTTCTCGACCGGCACGAATGGTTGAAACACGGCAGCTGCTACCGCACGAACGCGCAGGAATACTTCGACGATGCGCTCGCCATGCTCGAGGCGGTGAACGCCTCGGGCGTCCGGACACTGTTCGCCGACTCGGTCGGCAGGGAACTCACGCAGAGCGAAATCCGCGCGGCCTTCGATGCCGCGTACGGCAAGGGCGCCGGTCAGCGCGTGCGGATCGCCTGCGAGCGCGACGGCGACCGCCGCATCGTCACCGAGCTGACCATCGGGCTGACCGGCGACATCGAGTCGCCCGAGGACTTCGCGGACCGCATCATGGATGCGCGCCCGACGCGCGGAGGATGCGACGGCGGCATCGTCGATCCCGCCGGTTTCCAGTAAAGCGCGATGATCCGGCGGCGGTGATTACTGCCCGTCCGGCGCGACGTCCACGCTGACCGCCGGAACGTCCACGTCGACGCTCCCGGAGCCGCCGCCGTTGTTGTTGAGGAACCACAGCGCGGCGATGACAATGACGATGACAAGTACAATGCCGGCGATCATGGCAGGCCCGCCACCGCCGCCGGTTTCGATGATGGTTTCACGATCGGCCATTTTCTGGCTCCCTTTATCGTTGATTGCATTCGCAAAACGAGCCGATGGCCCCGCCGGTTCCGGCCCCGCCCCGGCCCCATCCGGAATACAGGCATCGGATTCACTTTGGCGAAAGGCCCGGCCGCCTATTCTCTCCGCCTGCCACGAGGCCAGCCATGATCCAGCCCGCCCTCCGGATTTCTTCCCTGGCGAAGAGCTACGACCGCCCGGTCGTAACCGGGCTCGAGCTCACCGTGCATGCGGGCGAATTCTATGCGCTCCTCGGCCCCAATGGCGCAGGCAAGACGACGATCCTGAGGATCGTGGCGGGGCTGACGCCGCCCGACAACGGAACCGTCGAGGTCTTCGGCATCGACACGCGCACCAACCCTGTCGCCGCCAAGCGCCTCGTCGCCTGGGTCAGCGACGAGCCCATGGTCTATGACCGGTTGACCCCGCTCGAATACCTCGAATTCGTTGCGGGGCTCTGGCAGATCGAGGCCGGGGAGGCCGAGCTGCGGGCGCGCGAACTGATCGGCTGGCTCGGCCTCGGCCCGCACGCCAACGAACGCTGCGGCGGCTTCTCCAAGGGCATGCTCCAGAAGGTGGCCCTCGCCGGCGCCCTGGTCCACGATCCACGCCTCATCATTCTTGACGAGCCGCTGACCGGGCTCGACGCGGGCTCGGCACGGCAGGTCAAGGACGTGCTGAAGCAGCGAGTCGCCGCCGGCGCCACCGTCATCATGACGACCCATATCCTGGAGGTGGCCGAACGCATGGCCGAACGCATCGGCGTTCTTGCGCACGGGCGCCTCATCGCCGAGGGCACGCTCGCCGAGCTGCGCGCCCGCATGGGGCGCGAATCGACGCTCGAAGAAATCTTCCTCGATCTCGTTGCCGACTCGCCCGCTGCGGCGGACGCCGCCGAATGAGGCTCGCTCCCGGTTCGCTTCTCTGGTTTGCCCGCCACGAGCTCCGCCTCGCCTGGCGCGATTTCCTCGCCATGGCGACCGCCGGCCGGCCGGTTCGGGCGATCGCCCTCGCGGCTTTTGCGATCGTCGCCATCGCGATCTTCCATTTTCTCGCCGATACGCTCGTCGGACCATGGGCCGCCGGGGGATCGCGCCCCGACAGGGAGACGCTGGTGCTGCTGACCGGCGGCGGCCTGCTCGCCTGGACCCTGATGCTGAGTCAGGCGCTGGAGTCGGTAACGCGCGCCTATTACGGCCGCGGCGACCTCGACCTGATCCTCGCTTCGCCCGCGCCCGCCTCGAAGCTCTTCGCGGTCCGTGCCGGCGCGACCGGCGTGATCACGCTCGGCCTGTCGCTGCTCATCGCCGGCCCGGTGATCAACGTGCTCATCCTCCGCGACGGGCCGCATTGGCTCGCCGCGTATGCCGTGCTCGCTTCGCTCAGCCTCCTCGGCACGGCCCTCGCGGTGGCGTTGACGCTGCTCATGTTTGCGACGATCGGCCCCAAACGCACGCGCTTCGTCTCGCAGATCGTTGCGGCAATCGTCGGTGCAGGCTTTGTGATCGTCATCCAGGCAGCGGCTATCCTCGCCTACGGCAGCATGTCCCGATACGAGATCCTGATGTCGGAAGATCTCGTATCGGCGGCGCCGGAACCGGAGAGTCTCCTGTGGCTGCCGGCCCGAGCCGCCATGGGCGAACCCGGTCCGCTTGCCCTCGTCGTCATCCTCTGTACCGCGGCGTTCGTCACTGCGCTGCTCGTTGCGGGCAGGAGCTTCGGCCGCCACGCCGTGGCCGCGGGCTCCGTGTCGCGCACGCGCAGGAAGGAAAGATCGGCGATACGCTTCCGCGCCGCAACGCAGCGTCAGGCCCTCCGCACAAAGGAATGGCGGCTGCTGCTCCGCGATCCCTGGCTGCTGTCGCAGACCCTGATGCAGGTGCTCTACCTCGTCCCGCCCGCGCTGCTGCTCTGGATCAATTTCGGGGATGCCGCCGGCGTCTTCATCGTGATCGTCCCGGTCATCGTCATGGCCTGCGGCCAGCTGGCCGGCGGCCTGGCATGGCTCGCCATTTCCGGCGAGGACGCCCACGATCTCGTCGTCACCGCGCCGATCGGACCGCCCCTGGTGCTGCGCGCCAAGATCGAGGCCGTGATCGGCGCCCTCGCCGCGGTCCTCGCGCCGGTGCTCCTGATGCTCGCCATCGCGTCTCCGTTGATGGCGGCGATCACCGGCTTCTGCGCCGCACTCGCCGCCGGCTCCGCGACCGCGATCCAGCTCTGGTTCCGCGTCCCCATGCGACGCTCGATGTTCCGCCGCCGTCAGGTTGCATCCCGCCTGGCGACCCTCTCCGAGGCCTTCGTTTCGATCATGTGGGCGGGCGTCGCCGCCCTGCTCGCGGCCGGCGGCTGGATGGCGCTCGTTTCGCCGTTGCCGGCCCTGCTGGCCGCGGCAACGCTGGGCGTCGCCTTCGCGCTGAGCCCCCGGGCAAGGACCACATGAACCGCCTCACCTTCCGCGCCGCGACGACGGTCGACCTGCCGTTCATCATTGCGCTCGGCATCGAGGATTCGGTAACCCCGCCCGGCGACGATCCCGATGCCGTCGATCCGGCCTATGCGGCGGCGCTCGCGGCCATCGACGCGGACCCGAACCAGGAGCTGTTCGTCGCCGAACTTGCGGGCGAACGCGTGGGCACCTTCCAGCTCACCTATACGCCCGGCCTCATGCGCCGCGGCATGTGGCGGGGCACCATCGAGGGTGTTCACGTCGTTGCCGCACAGCGCTCCCGCGGCCTGGGCAGCGAAATGATGCGATGGGCCATCGGGCGCTGCCGCGAACGCGGCTGCGGCGTCGTGCAACTGACCTCGAACAAGAAGCGCGCCGATGCCCATCGGTTCTACGTTCGGCTCGGCTTCGCGCAGAGCCACGAGGGCTTCAAGCTCTACCTCTAGCGCCTGTCGATTGCGCCGA
This sequence comes from uncultured Devosia sp., assembly GCA_964425245.1. Taxonomy (GTDB): domain Bacteria; phylum Pseudomonadota; class Alphaproteobacteria; order Rhizobiales; family Devosiaceae; genus Devosia_A. Next base: position 4,264 of record CAYRNE010000021.1, on the reverse strand, counting down.
GGCGCGACAGGACCTCTTGCGGAATGCCGTAGAAGCGGATGACCTCGCGCTGGTCGCGCAACCCGCAGAGTTCCCGCTGCACGAAGAAGGCCCAGACTTCGCGCGCCGCCATCGCGACCAGCGCCGGGCGGTCCCCGCCACGGCCCGGGTCGGCATCGAAGGCGCGGAGCGCCGCGAGCGCCTTTTCGACCTGCCGGCCATGATGGCCCAGCGAAGCCGCCTTCTCGGCGACGATCTCCGCCTCGAGCGGATTGAACAGGAAGTCGTTCCGCCGAAGCTTGGCGGCGAGATCGGGCAACCTGACTGACATGCGGGCTTCCTATCGATCCGCTAGGGCCGCGTCCACCCGCCCATTTGCTGGCCGGCCGAAATCCGCTAGAGCCTGCCGCATGCTCTCCCGCACCACCGCAACGCTCATCGGCTTCGTCGCCATCATCCTCTGGTCGTTTCTCGCCTGGTTCACCGCGGCGAGCGGCGCGATGCCGCCGTTCCAGCTGCTGGCGGTCACCTTCGGCATCGGCGGGCTGGCGGGCGGCGCCTTGTGGATCGTTCGCCCACATGCCGTCAAGGCGCTGCGCCAGCCCTGGCAGGTCTGGCTGCTCGGGGTCGGCGGCCTCTTCGGTTATCACCTCTTCTACTTCACTTCGCTGCGCAACGCGCCGCCGGTCGAGGCGGGGCTGATCAACTACTTCTGGCCGCTGCTCATCGTCGTCTTTTCGGCCCTGCTGCCGGGCGAAAGGCTGCGGGCCCATCACATCGCCGGCACGCTGCTCGCCCTTGCCGGTGCGGCCCTGATCGTCACCGGCGGGCAGGGGTTCACGCTCAAGACCGAGTTCGCGTTCGGCTACGGGGCTGCGCTTCTCGGTGCACTGACCTGGTCGACCTACTCGATCCTGTCCCGGCGTTTCGCGGCGGTGTCGAGCGATGCCATCACCGGCTTCTGCATGGCGACGGCCGTTCTCGCCGTCCCCTTCCACCTGCTGCTCGAACAGACGGTCTGGCCCGAGAACGGATGGCAGTGGGCGGCGATCGCCGGCCTCGGCCTCGGGCCGGTCGGCCTCGCCTTCTATGTCTGGGACATCGGGGTGAAGCACGGCGACATCCAGGTCGTCGGCGCGCTCTCCTATGTCGCGCCGCTGCTCTCGACGACGATCCTGATCGTCACCGGCTATGCCACCTACAGCCACAATGTGCTGATCGCCTGCATCCTGATCACCGCCGGCGCCGTGATCGCCGCGCGCGACCTGATCTTCCGGAAACGGCCCGCGCCCCAGCCCGCGTCGTCGTGATCGCGCTATGCGCCGTGTTCCAGCTTCTTCGCCCGGGCGAGCAGGTTGATCACCTCTTCGTCGCTGGTCTGGCCGAAATCGAGGTAGTGCTGGCCCACGGCGTAGAACGGCTCCGGCGTTTCGAGGCAGACGATCTCGTCGCACTCCCCCGCGAGTACGCCGAGCGTGTCCTTCGGCGCGACCGGAACGGCAAGCACGAGACGCCGGGGCCCGCCGGCACGCACGCCCCGCAGCGCGGCCTTGACCGTCGCGCCTGTCGCGATGCCGTCGTCGACGATGATCACCGTCCTGCCCTTCGTCGCGAGCGGGGGCTGGTCACGCCGGTAGAGGTGCCGGCGCCGCTCGATTTCATCGAGCTGTCCCCGCCTGGCCGTTTCGATGGACGCGGGCGACGCACCGGACGCAGCCACGACTTCCTCGTTGAGGACGAACTGCGGATTCTCGCCGTCGACGATCGCGCCCAGCGCAAGCTCCTCGTGCCCCGGCACGCCGATCTTTCGTACCAGCAGCACGTCGAGCGGCGCATCGAGAGCCACGGCCACCTCGAAGGCCACGGGTACGCCGCCGCGCGGCAGCGCGAGAACCACTGGGTCTTCACCCGCGAGAGGTTTCAGCGCATCGGCGAGCATTCGCCCGGCCTCGACCCGGTTGTGGAACTGGTTATGGCGACGCATGTGCCGATTGCTCCCTGGCGATGCGGGCATGCTCGGTGCTCATTCCGACGCGCCGCATAAGCTCGTGCCGTGCCCCCTCATATCTCGGGCCTCATGACTTGCCGCGGGCGGACCCATTAGCGCGAGGGGCGTTCCGGCCTCAGCGCGCGCGGCGCCCTTGCCGGCTCCCGGCCGGCCACAGCCTGCCGGCGCCGAAGGCCCAGGGGTGAGGCAAGCCGTTTCCGGGCCCTGCCGCGTGGGTTGCGGCGCCTCCCTTGAAGACGTCGTCAGCTGTCGCGGCGGCCTGCCTGCGGCGGCGCGAGTCGCCGTGGGCTGAGTTCTGGAGGTTCGGCTGGCTTTGCATGCTGATCGTCCCTCCTCGGACCAATCAACCCGCTGCCCCGGCGCTGTCCTGGATCGTCGGCTAGGTCCCCCGCTGGCGGCCATTGGCTGCCTCGATTGCGGTAATTCCAAGGACGATGGCCGGCGCCGTCCGCGCCGGGCAAAAGAAAGGCCCCGTGCAGGCGGGTGCACGGGGCCAGTTCGGCAGTTCTTGGGCTGCCTATCGCATCGACCGGCGGTGCGGCCGGCAGCTCGGTGTTCCTAGAGGCGGGAAAAGCTCATCGACTGGCAGAACATGCCCTTGCAGCCTTTGAGCTTCATGGCGTTTTCGCTGACCATGGTGACGCTACCGGCATAGACGTCGCCATCGTAGGCAACGCTGCCCTTCCAGCGGTTCTCGCCCGTGGGCACGGCGCCCTTCACCACGTAGCGGTTGAGATAGGCGAGGTTCTCGGCAGTGCGGGCGTCCTCGCGAAGCCAGGTGAGCTTGGCGCAAAGCTGCGTGCCGTCGCCGCAGTAGGTGATGTGGTATCGGCTCTCGCCGGTGTTCGATTGCCAGGTGCCCGTCGGGTCCGCGGCAAGGGCCGGTGTGACCGAAAGGCCGGCTGCCAGCAGCCCGGCGACGAGCGTCTTCGGAAAGAGCATCAGCATGCGCTCCGTGGGTTGGGTTGGGTTGTGTGGGAAGTCGGTAGCCGACCGTTTGCGCGTGATAGGTGGTGACTGCGGCTGAATCTTGAATAAACCCGCCGTTCATCTGCGGTTCAGGTTGGCGGCCCGAATGCGGCAGCAATGCTGACTTGGCTCGCAACGCGCGACGCTGCCTTGGGGCGCATCGCCACAATTCATTCCGTCTTGGCACAGGCCAATTCGGCGTAACGATTCTGTGACCGCGCCTCCTGCAAACGTGCGGGCTGTTTCCGGCGCCCGAGGGCCGCCAGTGCTCAGAGTTCGTCCGGCGGCTCCCAATTGGGCCAGTCGGCGACGTGATCCTCCCACTCGCCTTCCGCCACCTTCTCCTCGCTGAGCGTGCGGCCTCGGATCGATACGCCCGCCGCGACGACCGTCTCCGGATCGCCCGAGACCAGCGGGTGCCACCAGGCGAGGCCCCGACCCTCCGCAAGCCGGCGGTAAGCACAGGTGTTGGGGATCCAGCCGATGGTCCTGACGTTTTCAGGCGTCAGCCGGATGCAGTCGGGAACGCGGTCGTGCCGGTTGGGATAGTCGGTGCAGCGGCAGGATTCGCCATCGAGAAGGCGGCAGTGAACGTCGGACGTATAGATTTGGCCGGTATCCTCGTCCTCAAGCTTCATCAGGCAGCAGCGGCCGCAGCCGTCGCAGAGCGCTTCCCACTCTTCCGCCGTCATCTGCTCGAGCGTCTTGTCTTCCCAGAACGCCATCGGTCCGGCTTAGCCCTTGCGCTGCGATGGTGGCAATCATATTCGAGCGAACGCCTTGCGTTCGCGGCCCCGATTGGCGAGAATCCAAGGCCTTAGCGCGGAGCATCGCCCTGCAGGACCCGTTCTACCACAAGCAGAAGAGACCGAAAAAGGCGCGCATGCTGGATGCGGACGCCTGGCTCGACTCCGCCATGTACGAGTTCTGGCAGTCGCTGGGTCGCGGCTATATGCGCGTCCAGGATTTCTTCTCGATCTTCCACGTCTCCGGCATCCGCCGGTTCTTCGTCGAGATCTTCTCCGATGCAATGAGCTTCGGCGCGATCGGTGCCGTGCTGATGACGGCGCTGGCGCTGCCCGCCTTCGACGCCACCGCTTCGGGCCAGTTCAACAAGGCCGAGGACATCTCGGTCATCTTCCTCGACCGCTACGGCAACGAGGTCGGCCGCCGCGGCATCCGTTCGGACGATTCCGTCGCGCTCGACAAGCTGCCTGATTATCTGATCAAGGCGACCCTCGCGACCGAGGACCGCCGCTTCTACGAGCACTTCGGCATCGATGTCGTCGGCACGCTGCGCGCGCTCAT
>CAYRNE010000020.1:0-15976 GCA_964425245.1 uncultured Devosia sp. | reverse complement strand
CGACGGACGTGCCATTCTTAAACCGGTTTGGCTCAATCCCCGGGGGGAAAGCGGATTGACGACACTGCGCGACCTTGCGCGCGAACTCGGGCTCTCGCCGGCGACCGTCAGCCGTGCGCTCAACGGCTTCCCCGAAGTCGGCGAGAAGACGCGGGCGCGCGTGGTCGCCGTGGCCGAGAAACGCAACTACAAGCCGCATTCGCTCGCGCGGCGACTTGCAACGGGCAAGTCGGGCATGGTGGGGATCATCTTCCGCGCTTCGCGGAACCTCCTCGTCGACCCGCACTTCGTGGATTTCCTCGCGGGTCTCGCGACGGGGCTCGCCGAACGCGATCTCGACCTCATCTTCCACACGTCGCCGGGCGACGAACTGCAAAGCCACTACGAGCGGTTCGCGGCGTCCGGATCGGTCGACGGCATGATCGTCTCGGCGCCCGAAATCGGGGACGAGCGGATCGCGACGCTTGCCGCCCGGAGCTTTCCGTTCGTCGTTCATGGCCGAACCGGGGACGACCTCGATTACGCCTATTTCGACATCGACAACGACGGCGCCTTCACGGCGGCGACGGTACTGCTCCTGGAACTGGGCCACCGGCGGATCGCGCTGCTCAACGGGCCCCAGGGCCTCGCATTCAGCGCGCAGCGCGAGTCCGCGTTCCGCCGCGTCACGCGCGAGCGCAGCGTTGCCGTGCCCAACCGGTTCATTGCCGCCGACGAAATGAGCGAGGAACTGGGATACCGCCGCGCGGCGGAGATGCTTCAGGCACCGCTGCGCCCGACCGCCTTCGTCTGCTCCTCGACGCTGCAGGCTCTGGGCGTCATCCGCGCCGCCGGCGAGGCGGGATTGCGGGTCGGCTCCGACCTCTCCATTATCGCCCACGACGACGTGCTGCCGCACCTGAGGAGCGAGCATTTCACGCCGGCGCTGACGGTGACGCGCTCGCCGATCCGCGATGCCGGAACCGCGCTCGCCGAGATGATCGTCGCACGCATCGGCGGCGCCGATCCACGGTCCTTGCAGCGGATCGTCAAGGCGGATCTCATCGTGCGCGCCTCCACCGGGGCGGCACCCGCAGGAGGGAGCGAAGGATGGCGGACGTGACGGCAGGCCGATCCGGAAAGCCCGAATGAGTGCCGCGGAGGCTCTCTCGCCCGGGGCACCCGTTCTCGAGGTGCGCAGCCTTGTGAAGCGGTTCGGGCCGATCGAGGTGCTGAGCTCGCTCGACATCGAAATGGCGGCGGGCGAGTTCCTCGTCCTCGTCGGGCCCTCGGGCTGCGGCAAGTCCACCCTGCTCAACTGCATCGCGGGCCTCGAGGAAGTGTCGGGCGGCCGGATCATCATCGACGGGCGCGACGTGACGCAGGTGCCGCCGCGCGACCGCGACATCGCCATGGTGTTCCAGAGCTACGCGCTTTACCCGACAATGACCGTCGTCGAGAACATCGGCTTCGGTATGAAGGTGCGCCGTGTGCCGAAGGCCGAGCAGGAACGCCGGATCGCCGAAGTCGCGCGACTCCTGCAGATCGATCATCTACTGGGGCGCAAGCCGGCGGCGCTTTCCGGCGGGCAGCGGCAGCGTGTCGCGATGGGGCGGGCCCTGGTGCGCGAGCCGGTGCTCTTCCTCTTCGACGAACCGCTTTCCAACCTCGATGCCAAGCTGCGGGTCGAGATGCGCAGCGAGATCAAACGTTTGCACACGCGGCTCAATGCCTCGATCGTCTACGTCACCCACGACCAGATCGAAGCGATGACGCTCGGCACGCGCATCGTCGTGCTCGACCGCGGCGCGATCCAGCAGATCGGGACGCCGGAGGAAATCTACGAGCGGCCGCAGAACGTCTTCGTCGCGGAGTTCATGGGCTCGCCGCCGATGAATCTCATCCCGGCCACTTTCTCGCTCGATGCAGAAGGGGGGACCGTGACGTTCGGCGACGGGTCCGGGGGCGCCCGGCTGCCAGTCGAGGATGCGGGCCTCAGGGCGCATTACCGCACCGGCGCCGGACGGGTGGTGGTGGGCATCCGGCCGGAGGCGCTCTATCCCGCCGAGGGCAAGCCCGCGCTGACGCTGACCGCGATTTCAGTGGAGAGCGCCGGCTCGGACACGTTCGCGGAGTTCGAGTTGGGCGGCAAGGAGATTACGGCCCGGCTGCCCGGCCGAATGCATGTCCGTGCCGGCGACCGCGTGCCGCTCGACGTCGATCTTCAAACCCTGAGCTTCTTCGATCCGGAGACGAAGCGCCGGATCGACTGAGAGAGGCGGTGGCCTGCGCGGCAGCGTTACGCCGCTTCGGCGACCTGCTTGAGGTTCTTGAGCATCATCTCCCAGTTTCCGGCCGCATGATCGGCGGCGTCCTGGCTGGGATTGTTCGACTGCGTCAGCGTAACGCGTGTCGTCTCGTCCTCGGCTTCGAGCTCGATGTCGACGACGTGGTAATTCTCCGGCTCGTCCTCGTCGCCGCTCGCCGGGCTGAAATGCGACATCTTCAGTTCCCGTCCGGGCTTCAGCTGCAGGATCGTTCCCTTGTCCTCGAATGAGCGGCCCTGCCACTCTCCGCGCCAGGTGATCGGGCTACCCTCCCGCCAGTCGCTTTCGACCTCCGCTCCGAACATGACGCGGCTATGGAGCGCCGGATCGGTCAAGGCGCGCCAAACCCTGTCGGGCGGCGCGTCGATCGTGATCTCGCGGCGGGCGACGAAATCCTGGACGGACGCCATATGCGTTACGTCTGCCATTGCAACCTCCTCGTCTCGTTGCAGCAGAACGAACGAGCACGGCGAGCGTTGCAACCCGGCAGCCGCCCTAGATGCCGCGGTAGGCCATCCACGGCATCTGCGTCGCAAACTTGCCGCCCGAGACGTCGATGAGTGCCCCGGTAATGTAGGCCGCCTGATCCGACGCCAGAAAGACGATGAGATTGGCCACGTCCTTCGCATCACCCCAGCGGCGGATGGAGAGCGTGTCGAGCAGCCGTTCCTGCACCTCCGGCGAACGCTCGGCGAAGTGATTCATCTCCGTCGGTATCATCCCCGGCGCGTAGGCGTTGGCGGTGATGCCGAACGGTCCGAGCTCGCTTGCCAGGACCCTTGTCATCGAGGCGACGGCGGCCTTGGACGCGGCGTAGGCCGCACCGCCGATCGAGGGGATGATCGCCGCGAACGACGATGCATTGAGGATGCGCCCCGTTCCCTGCCGCTTCATCGCCGGGATGACGGCCTGGCACATCAGCATCACGCCCTTGAGGTTGATGTCGAGGTTGCGGTCCCAGTCGTCCTCGCTCAACTGTTCGACCGGCCCGCCGCTCGCGACGCCGGCGTTGTTGACGAGGATGTCGATGCGGCCGAAATCGCTCTCGACGGTATCGGCGACGCTGCGGCAATCGGCGGACCTGCGCACGTCGCAGACGAGCTGCGCACCGCGCCAGCCGCGCTCCTCCCACTCCGACGCAATCCCGGCAAGCAGGTCCTCGCGAATGTCGGTGACGATCGTGGCGACGCCCTCGGCAGCGAGCGTGCGGGCGATCTCGCGCCCGATCCCCCTGCCCCCGCCGGTGACGATGGCCACCCGGTCGCTCAGATCGATCAGCATGGCTCAGACCACCGCGCTCGGCAGCGGATCGCCGGCGAAATGCGCATCGAGATTGGCCACGACGAGCGCGCCCATCTTGTTGCGCGTCTGGCGTGTCGCGCTGCCCTGGTGCGGAGAGAGAACCACGTTGTCCAGCTCCAGAAGCGCCTCGGGCACGTGGGGTTCCTTCTCGAAAACGTCGAGCGCCGCGCCCCCCAGCCTGCCGTCCCGCAGCAGCTCGACGAGCGCCGCTTCGTCGACAAGCGTGCCGCGCGCCATGTTGACGAGGTGGCCTTGCGGGCCGAGCGCTTCGAGGACCTCACGGCCGACGATCTTCTCGGTCGCTTTGCCGCCCGGCGCAATCAGGACGAGCCAGTCGCTGTCGCGCGCCATGTCCACGAGGTTGTCGTAGTAAACATAGGGCTGGTCGGCCTGCCTGCGCCGGCCGTGATAGACGACGCGCATGCGCATGGCCTGGCATCGCGTTGCGATCTCCTTGCCGATGTTGCCGAGCCCGAGGATGCCCACGGTCTTGCCGTTTAGCTCGACGAGCAGCGGATAGTTTCCCCCGCGCCACCGCCCTTCGCGGACGAAGCGATCGGCCTGCGGGATGCGGCGGGCGAGCGCAATCATCAGCCCGATGGTGATCTCCGCCACGGCGTCGTTGAGAACGTTGGGCGTGTTGGTCACGCGGATGTTGCGCGCCTTGGCGGCTGCCGCGTCGATGGTGTCGTAGCCTACGCCGAAATTGGCGATGATCTCGAGGTTGGGCAGCCGGTCCATGAGGGCGCCGCCGACGCTGCCGCCGGCGATGCCACGGATGCGACTGCCGATCTCCGCGAGCAGCGCGTCGCGATCTTCGGCCTCGTGAAGCTTGTGGACGGTGTAGCGCTCGGCGAGCGCCGCCTCGCAGGTATCGAGGAGCTTTTGGGTCTGGAGGATTTCGATGGGCATCGTGCTTTCTCTGGAAGGTCCCCAGTCATATGGAAGAATCGCGCGCGATTGAAGGGCGGCGAACCGTTCTGCGGATCAGGCACCGATCCGTCCATCACCGCGGCGGCGAGCCTCGGGCCTCGACGCGCCGGCGAACCGTTCCTCGCTCGCCTCCCCTTCGGCCTGGGCGGATGCGCGGGGGATGGACGGCAAACGGGAAACGTGTAGCAATGGCAAGGCAGTGGGACGGCCCCAGCCGCGAAGACGGGAGTTATGGACGCGACCACCCCGTTCGATGAAATGCACAATGCGGACGGCTCGATCCGCGAACCCTACCTCGCTCTCGATGGGTGGCTGAAGGAACAGCCGCCCAATGCGCTGGCCCTCATGTCGGCCGACGCAGAAGGCATCTTCCGGCGCCTCGGGATCACCTTCGCGGTCTATGGCGCTGCGGAAGGCGTCGAGAAGCTGATCCCCTTCTGCGTCATCCCGCGCATCATCGCGGCCGCGGAGTGGCGGCGGCTCAGCCGGGGTATCGAACAGCGCGTCCGGGCGCTCAACGCCTTCCTCCACGACATCTATCACCGGCAGGAGATCATCCGCGCCGGACGCGTGCCCGAGAAGCTGATCATCCAGAATTCGGCATTCTGCCCCGAGATGATGAATATCGATCCGCCGCGCGGGATCTACGCGCACATCATCGGCGTCGACATCGTGCGAGTCGGGCCGGACGAGTTCTACGTGCTAGAAGACAACCTGCGCACGCCGTCCGGCGTCAGCTACATGCTCGAGAACCGCGAAGCGATGCTGCAGCTCGCGCCGGAGCTGTTTCAGCGCCTGAAGGTGGCGCCGGTCGAGACCTACCCCGAGAACCTTCGCCGCACCATGGAGAGCGTCGCGCCGGCGGGCGCCGGGTCGAACCCCAACCTCGTGGTGCTCACGCCCGGCATCTACAATTCTGCCTATTTCGAGCACTCCTTCCTCGCCGACCAGATGGGGGCAGAGCTCTGCGAGGGGCAGGATCTCTACGTCGAGGGGGGAAAGGTATTCATGCGTACGACCACCGGGCCGGAACGGGTGGATGTCATCTACCGGCGCATCGACGACGATTTCCTCGATCCCCTGACCTTCCGGCCGGACTCGATGCTCGGCGTCCCCGGACTCTTCGATGCATACCGGTCCGGCAATGTGACGCTGGTCAACGCGCCCGGCACCGGCATCGCCGACGACAAGGCCGTCTATACCTACGTGCCGCAGATCATCGAATTCTACCTGGGCGAGAAGCCGCTACTCAGCAACGTGCCGACCTACAACTGCACGAACGAGGACGAGCGCGCCCATGTGCTCGATCACCTCGAGGAGCTGGTGGTGAAGGAAGTGCATGGTTCGGGCGGATACGGGATGCTGGTCGGACCGGCATCGACCCGAGCGCAGCGCGAGGAATTCAGAAAGAGGATCGAAACGCGGCCAGACAACTACATCGTGCAGCCGACGCTGGCGCTGTCGACCTGCCCGACATTCGTCAGGAACGGCATTGCGCCGCGGCACGTGGACCTCAGGCCCTACGTGCTGGTCGGCGACGAAATCCGCATCACGCCGGGAGGCCTGACGCGCGTCGCGCTCAAGAAGGGCTCGCTCGTCGTCAACTCCTCGCAGGGAGGCGGCACCAAGGACACCTGGGTGCTGGAGGATTGATGGGGTTGCCCTGTCCTCGCAGTCTGAGTTCCTCCCCGGTGCCTTGCACGGGAGAGGATGATGCCGGCTACAAGCGCCGGCGCGCGCCATGCTAGGCCGTACGGCGCAGAACCTGTTCTGGCTTTCCCGCTACGTCGAGCGGGCGGAGAACATGGCACGCATGCTCGAGGTCGGCTACCGCATGAGCCTCACCTCGCGGCGCGAGGGCGGCGCGAGCGAACATCTCGCCTCGATGATGCGCGCGGCGGAAGTCGACGAGGCGTTCGCGGCCAAGTACGACGTCGCGGACGTCGCGACGGTCAGCCATTTCATGCTGTTCGACGAGGACAACCCGTCGTCGGTTCGTGCCTGCCTCACGGCGGCGCGCACCAATGCGCGATCGGTGCGGATCAAGCTGACCTCCGACGTCTGGCAAACGATCAACAGCGCTTACCTCGAATATGCGCAACTGAGGCCGCGAGACGTGACGGGAGCCCGGCTCATCGAGCTTTTGCAGTGGGTGCGGCAGGTCAGCCACCAGTACCGGGGAGCCCTGCTGTCGACCATACTGCGGGACGACGGCTATGCCTTCAGCCAGCTCGGCAATTTCGTCGAGCGCGCGGACAACACGGCCCGCATCCTCGACATGAAGTACTACGTGCTGCTGCCCAGCGCGACCCTTGTAGGCGGCGAAATCGACATCCAGCAATGGACACTGATCCTGCGGGCGGCCTCGGCCCACCGCAGCTACCGGCACGTCTACCACGACCGCTACAAGGCCTGGAACATCGCGGACTACCTGATCCTCAGGACCGAGATGCCGCGCTCGCTCGCCTTCTGCGTGGGCTGGATGAACCGCACGCTCGATATGCTCGAAACCATCTACGGCCGCGAGGAAGCCTGTCACCAGGCGGCGGATCGCGTGACCGAACTTGTGGCCGGCAACACGATGGACCGCATCTTCGCCTACGGATTGCACGAGTTCCTCACCGAGTTCATCGAGCGCAACAACCACATCACCGATACCCTGAGCGAAAGCTACAACTTCTACTGATGCAGATTGCCGTTCGACATCGGATCAGCGTGCAGATCGGCGAGGGTGCGCCCCGCGCCATCCAGCACCTGTTGCTCACCCCGAAGAACTCGCGCATGCAGATCGTGAAATCGTGGCATGTCGAGGCACCGGGCATGGACGAGTCCGAGGGCTTCATCGACGCCTGCGGCAACCGTGCGCATCTCAGTTCCCAGACGAAGCCCGAGCCCGAGATCGCAATCGAGGCGGCAGGCATCGTCGAGACGCGTAGCCAGGACGGCGTCGTCGGCCGGCTCGACGGCGATCCCGTGCCCGCCGTCTTCAAGCGCGTGACACCGCTCACGAGACCGCTCGGCGCGGTGACAAGCCGGTTCCGGTCGGCACCGAGACAGGGCGGCGACCGGATCGCGCTCCTTCACGCGCTGATGGCGAGGGTCGGCGAGGTGCTCGGCGAGCAGGTGCCGACGCAGTCGCAAGGCGGCACCGGGCAGAGCCAGCACCGGGTGCCGGCCGCGGCGGCCTCCGCGGCCGAGCATGCCCATGCCTTCATCGGCGCCGCGCGGGCGCTCGACATTCCCGCCCGCTACATCACCGGCTACCTCGCGGCGGAATCGGGCCGATCGGGTTCGTTTCACGCCTGGGCCGAAGCCTGGGACGATGCGCTGGGCTGGATCGCCTTCGATCCGTTGCTGAACCATTGTCCTGCCGATCGTCATGTGCGGCTCGCGTCAGGGCTCGATGCGCAGACGACGCTGCCGGTCCGCTCGGTGCCGATGACCGGAACGGCGGTTCCGCTGATCGCCGAGGTTCGTGCCGAATAGGGCCGGCGCTACAGCCCCATGAAGAGCAGCCAGCCGGTGACGGTCAGGATCGACGCAAGGGTCGAAATGAGAATGGTGTTCGTCGCGACGTTGACGCTGCGGTTGTAGTAGGTCGCAAACACATAGACGTTGATGCCCGCGGGCATGGCGGCGAGCACGACGCCATAGCGTGCCTGCTCCGGAGCCACCTTGAGGAGCGGAACCATCAGCACCCAGGCGATCAGCGGATGAATCACCAGCTTCAGCGCCGACATGGCGAGGGCCTGCGCCCAGTTGTCGGCGAGACGGTATTCGTTGAGGGCGCCGCCCAATCCGAAAAGCGCCACCGGCACGACGGCCGCTGACATCATGCTGAGGAGCGCTTCGACCGGCTCGATGAGGACGACGTCGAAGAGATTGGCGAGGACCCCGAGAGCGATTCCCCAGAGCAGCGGGTTCTGCACGATGCGGATGGCCGCGATGCCGAGCGCCTTGTGCAGCGGGGTGCCGTCGCGGCGAACGAGCTCCATCACAAGCATGCCGATGGTGATGAGCACCGAGGCGTGAAACGCGATGATCGAGAACACGACCGACATCGCCGCGTCCCCGTAGGCGCGCTGCAGGATCGGGATGCCCAGAAGGACCGTGTTCGAGAACGTCCCGGCAAACCCTGCCGCGACGCTCTCGCCCGACCGGTTCCTGAATGCCCGCATGCTGACGATGGAGCCGACGATGAAGCAGAACAATGCGCCGGCGTAGAACGGCAGAATGACATACCAGTTGAAGGCCATGCCGAAGTCGGCGTGCAGCATCGACTGGAAAAGCAGCGCTGGGGTGAGGAAGTTGTTGACGAGCGCGACGAGGCCGCGAACGCCCTCGGCGGGATAGAGCCGGAAGCGCACCGCGAGATAGCCGAGGGCGATCAGCGCAAAGATCGGGATGATGACGTTGACGACTTGGATCATCGGGACCCGGAGAAAGGCCGCTCCCTGGAGCATGGTCGACCCACGAGGGTCAAGGTATGGCGGGCGCTCACACTTTCCAGGCCTCGAAGCTGCCGCCGGCGATGAAAGCCCAGTAGGTGCCGTAGCGGCTCTTCTTGCCCGAGGGGACGCTCGCGGCCGCAAGCCCGAACTCGGTGAAGCGCGAACTCAGCAACGTGTCGCGGTGGCGGGGTGAATTGAGCCAGCCCTGGATTGCCTGCTCCAGCGTCTTCTGGCCGCCGGCGACGTTCTCGCCCACCGCGCCGTCATAGCCGGCCGCCGTGACACGCTGGCGCAGCGTGACGCCGAGGTCGTGTGACAGCTGGTCCTTGCTCGCCATCAGCCTTGCCTGGGCGCGTGCCGCCTCTTCAAGGCGGTAATTGTACTTGAGCGGCGGCCGGCCGTTGGCCCTGCGCACCCCGTTGATCGCCGCAACGATGGCTTCCGTGGTCAGCACGGTGGGGGAGGTCGCAGCACCCGGAGGCGGGCCGGCCGGGCTGCATGCAGACAATAGGGCGGCAGCTCCGAAAGCGACGAAGCCGCGGCGCGAGATCGAATTCATGGACGGCGTATACCCCGACGGACCCTACGGGGGAGACGACGTGCCCCGCGGGACGGGGAGACTAGCGCATCGGCACGCAATGGCAAACCGGTCGCGTCTGCCGTTGCGCTTCCGCCGCGGGCGATTCTTAAGCCATTGCCGAATTTGAACAAAATTAACGTCGAATCCGAGATTTGCTGGCCGCGCGCGCGTCCGCGCCTCACTTTGTGGCAAAGGGAGGGGCCGCAGATGGCGCATCTCGAGATCGATCACTTCGATGTCCGGCCGCACGCGGCGACCGCGGCGGAGCGGCAGTACGAAATAAATCGCACGCACAACATGCTCGTCATCACGGTCGTCGCCTCGATGGTCATCATCGTGGTCGCGGCATTGTTCATGACGATGTTCTGAACCGTCAGAACGCAGCGTGCTCCGGCGCGCCGGCGCCGGCCCAGATCGCCCCGGCGACCAGCGGCAGATAGGCAAGCAGCAGCGCCAGCCAGGCCGTCGGCGGATGGAGCCCCGCCCACCAGGCAAGCGGCAGCAGCCACACGACGTTCACCGCAGCAGCGAGAAGCGTCACGGGCATGTGCCCCTGCCAGCGCCGCGACAGCACCTGGTAGGCGTGCCGGCGATGCGCCTCGAACACCTTCTCCCCCTGCAGGAAGCGCCGGACCAGCGTCACCGTGGCATCGGACACGAAGAGCGCGACGAGGATCAGCCATTGCAACGGACCGAGCCAGCCCGCCGCGACCGTAGAGAGCGCAAACCAGGCGATCATGAAGCCCAGGTAGGTGCTGCCGACGTCGCCCATGAAGATGCGGGCGGGCGGGAAATTGAAGAACAGGAACCCGATCGCCGCCGCCAGCAGGCCGACCATCCACCACAGGTGCGGGTCGGTGGGCGCGCCGGGCGCCGACAGTGCAAGCACCACCGCGGCGGCAAGGACGAAGGCCGCCTCCGATCCCGCCAGTCCGTCGATCCCATCCATGAAGTTGAAGAGGTTGATCCAGTAGACCGCCGCGACGGCCAGCACGACAGCGAGAACGAGGCCAAGAGACTCGAGGCCGAGCGCCGCGGCGATCGGCGGCAAAGGCAGGACGAACAGCAGCGCCACGACGAGCACGACCTGGGCGCTCAGCCGCACCGTCGCCTCGATGGGGCGGCGGTCATCGATGAAGCCGATCGCGGCCATGGCCAGCGATGCGAGAACGACCAGCAGGGCGGCGCCGGGGCCCTGCTCGAACGAGGGGAGCGCCGCAATCGTGCCGCCGGCGGCAATACCGAGCCCGCCGCCGCTCGGGGTGGGCTTGCGGTGCGAGGAGCGGGCATTCGGCGGCTGGATCAGGCCCAGCGGGGCGGCATAGCGCTTGACGAGCCAGGTCACGAGCACCGAAACCAGACCCGCCGCAACACTCGCAACAACGCCCGTGAGCAGCACCTATCGACCTCCGCCAGCGCAGCGGATATCGCACAGGCCTTGTGCCCTGCCAACAGATTGACGATGGGACTTCCGTTCGCTAAGCGAACGCGATGCCGAAAGCCACAGCCGACAAGGAAACGATCGCCGGGTTCGCCAAGGGGCTGAGGGTCATCGAGGCGTTCGACGAGGGCCGGCCGAGGCTTACAATCACCGACGTTTCCCGGCTGACCGGCCTCGAACGCGCGACGGCGCGCCGATGCCTGCTAACGCTGGTCCGCGAGGGCTATGCCGGGTTCGACGGCAAGTTCTACTGGCTGCTTCCCAAGGTCCTCCGGCTTGGCTTCGCCTATCTCAGTTCGACCCCCCTTCCCCGGCTGGTCCAGCCCTTCCTCGAACAGCTCGCGGGGGAAACGAACGAAAGCTGCTCCGCCTCGACGCTCGACGGCACGGAGATCGTCTACGTCGCGCGGGCCAGCCAGCGGCGGGTCATGTCGATCGGACTCAGCGTCGGCAGCCGGCTGCCGGCGTATTGCTCCTCGATGGGCCGGGTCCTCCTTGCGGCCAGGCCGGAGATGGAGCGCCGCGCACTGCTGCACGCGATGCAGCGCCCGCGCCTGACCGCAAGGACGATAACCGGCGAGGCGGCGCTCATGGCCGAACTCGCGCGGGTGCGCGAGCAGGGCCACGCGATCGTCGACCAGGAACTGGAGATTGGGCTGCGCGCGATCGCCGTGCCGCTGACGGACGGGCGCGGGAACGTCGTCGCCGCGATCAACGTCGGGGCCAATGCCGAGCGGGTCAGCCTCGAAACCATGCGCGACGTCTTCCTGCCGCGGATGCGCCGGATCGCGCATGAGATCGAGAGGCTGCTCGTCTAGGGCCAGGCGGCAAAGCCGCGATCGAGCAAACGCATTGCCCGGCTCCGCGCAAACTTGTAGATCGGCGCGACCGCCCCAATATCTGCGGCACAGCCGGTTTTGCGGAATGAGAGATGACTGACCTCAAGCTTTTGGCGCTCGACAACGAAGACCTCGACGTGATTTCGGCGACCACGCAGGACGCCATCGTGCGTGTGGCCGACATGGGGTTCGCCAAGCGAGACCGCCGTTTCGCGCTGCTGATGAACCGCTACGCCTGGGAAGACGACAGCGGCAGAAAGAGCGGTCACCGGAAGCGCGCGGCGCTCCATTTCGACCGGGTCAACGCCGTGAAATATGCCGGCATCGATACCAATGCCCGCGAGGGCGTGCTGGAGCTTCTCGCCATCGGCTACGCGCCCGTCGATAACCCCGGCGGCATCGTCGAGCTGCGCTTTGCCGGCGGCGGTACGATCCGGCTCGAGGTCGAGTGCCTCGAGGCACGGCTGCAGGATCTCGGGGCGGCCTGGGCCGCGCGGGCGAAACCCGAGCATGCCGCCTGATGCCGCTGCGTCTCGACAGCCGGGACGGTGACTTCGCGCGCGCTTTCGAGGACCTCCTGAATTCCAAGCGCGAGACCTCCGAGGAGGTCGGCGCGACGGTCGCCTTGATCATCGCCGAGGTGCGCGAGCGCGGCGACGCGGCGCTGCTCGAGCTGACGGAGCGCTTCGACAGGTTTCCGGCAACGGCAGAGACGCTGCGGTTCTCCCGCGAGGAGATCGATACCGCGGCGGCGCGCGTACCGGCCCCGGTGCGCGACGCGCTCGGGGTCGCGCATGACAGGATCGTCGCGCACCACGAAAAGCAGAAGCCGCTCGATCACATTTACCAGGATCACCTGGGCGTAACGCTGGGCACCGTCTGGACCGCGGTGGAGGCCGTGGGGATTTATGTCCCCGGAGGACTCGCCGCCTATCCCTCCTCCGTGTTGATGAACGCGGTACCGGCACGGGTCGCGGGTGCTTCGCGCATCGCGATGACCGTCCCGACGCCGGACGGCGAGGTGAACGACGCTGTGCTTGCCGCCGCGAAGATCAGCGGGGTCGACGAGATCTATCGCGTGGGTGGAGCCCAGGCGGTCGCCGCGCTCGCCTTCGGCACGCAGACGATTGCGCCGGTCAGCAAGATCGTGGGACCGGGCAATGCCTATGTGGCGGCCGCCAAGCGCCAGGTCTTCGGGGCCGTCGGGATCGACATGATCGCGGGGCCGTCCGAAGTGCTGGTCATTGCCGACCGGTCCGCCAACCCCTCGTGGGTCGCCGCCGATCTCCTGGCGCAGGCCGAGCATGGCGGGGGCGCGCAGGCGATCCTCGTCACCACCGACGAACCGCTCGCCGACAGCGTCGCCATCGAGGTCGAACGGCAGCTCGCGCTCCTGCCGCGCGAGGCGATCGCGCGCGAGGGCTGGGATCAGTTCGGCGCCATCATCGTCGTTGCGACGATGGCGGAGGCGGTCGAGCTTGCGAACCGCATCGCTTCGGAACACGTGGAGCTTGCCGTCGACGATCCGCAGTCGCTCTATCCGCGCATCCGGAACGCAGGCGCCATATTTCTCGGCCATCACACGCCGGAGGCGATCGGCGACTACGTCGGTGGCTCCAATCACGTCCTGCCGACCGCCCGGTCGGCACGCTTCGCCTCGGGTCTGGGCGTCCTCGATTTCATGAAGCGCACCAGCCTGTTGGGGTGCGATCCGGCTTCGCTCGCGGCCCTCGCACCGGCCGCGGTGACGCTGGCGGCGACCGAGGGCCTCGACGCGCACGGCCGGTCGGTCAGCATCCGGCTGAACCGATAGCGATGCTCGGACCCCGCGACCTCGATCCGAAGGTCGACCGGATTGTCGCGGTGACGCTCGACCCGTCGACCATCACCTCGATCGATCCCGATCAGGTGCACGAGTGGCGGATCGCGATCTACGATCTCGTGGAGCAGAACCTGTTCCGCCCGGCGCGGGTCAGGGCCGAGGGCCCGTTCGCGCTGCATCTTTCGATCGTCAGCAACTGGATCGTGCTCGACGTGCGCGACCCGGACACCTACGAGCCGATTGCGGCGCACTATCTCTCGCTTACCCCGTTCCGGAGGCTGATCCGCGATTATTTCCGCATCCGCGACAGCTACTACGAGGCGATCAGGATCTCCTCACCGTTCCAGATCGAGGCCGTCGACATGGCGCGTCGCGGCCTCCACAACGAAGCGGCGGAACTGCTGCGCACGCGGCTCGAGAACAAGATCGTCCTCGATCTCAACACGGCCCGGCGGCTGTTCACGCTGATCTGCGCGGTGCAGCCCTATGCCAGCCGCATCGACGAGCGCGAGAGCGACCTGCCCACGGTGCTGTTCGTCTGCTCGATGAACTCGGTCCGCTCACCGATCGCGGCCGCCCTCGCGCGCAAGCTCTTTCCCGGGCGGCTCATCGCCCGTTCCGCGGGCGTGCGCTCGGGCAAGGCGGATGCCTTCGTCCACGAGGTCATGGAGGAGATCAGAATCGACATGTCGGTGCATACTCCCCACACCATGGACGAGCTGGTCGCGAGCCATTTCGACCTCGTCGTGACGCTCTCGCCGGACGCCGCGTCCGCCGTCGAGGCCCGCCATTTCGAAATGGGGACCGGCGAGCACTGGCCGACGCCGGACCCGACGCTCGTCGAGGGCAACCGCGAGGCGGTGCTCTCGGCCTACAGGACGCTCAGGGATTCGCTGCAGCAGCGGGTGCGGGAGCGGCTTGAGCCGCTGGTCGCGGGTGGTTCACAAAATGGGTGACTTCCTCTATAGGTGGCGCCCGAATTCCGGCCCCGGAAGCGGCGCAGCTTGGCGGCTCCGGGGCTCTTTCAGGAGACAGAATGGCTAAGGAAGAAGTGCTCGAGTTTCCGGGCGTCGTCACGGAACTGCTGCCGAACGCGACGTTCCGCGTGAAGCTCGAGAACGACCACGAAATCATTGCCCATACGGCCGGGCGCATGCGCAAGAACCGAATCCGCGTGCTGGCGGGCGACAAGGTTCTGTGCGAGATCACCCCCTACGATCTGACCAAGGGCCGGATCACCTACCGCTTCAGATAGGGCAGCGATGGCAAGCCGTCCGGAACTGATCCTGGCGTCCGCTTCGCCTCGCCGTCTGGCGCTGCTCAACCAGATCGGCATCGAGCCCGAGCACCTCATTCCCGCTCATATCGACGAGACGCCGGAGAAAGGCGAACTGCCGCGCAAGCTCGCTCAGCGCCTCGCCGACCAGAAGGCGCTCATGGCGCAGCACAAGGCGCGGACCTCGGGCCTAGCCGACAACGCCATCGTCCTTTCCGCCGATACGGTGGTCGCAGTGGGCCGGCGCATCCTCCCCAAGGCGGAGATGATGGAGGAGGCATCCGAGTGCCTGCGGCTGCTCTCGGGCCGCTCGCACCGCGTCTATACCGGCGTTTCGCTGCTCACCGCCTCGGGCAAGATGCGGCGGCGGCTGGTCGAGACGCGCATCCGTTTCAAGCGGCTGAGCGCGCGAGAAATGGAGTCCTATCTGGCGAGCGCCGAATGGCGCGACAAGGCGGGCGGCTATGCGATCCAGGGCATCGCGGGCGCCTTCGTCGTCAAGCTCAACGGGTCCTACAGCGCCGTCGTCGGACTGCCGCTCAACGACACCGCGGCGCTGCTCGCGGGCGAAGGCTATCCGGTGCACTTCAACTGGCTCAACCAGGCGGCCCTCACGGGCGTTTAGCCGGGATGGCCGACGACAACAAAGTAGTCCCGTTGCGGCGCACCCGTCCCTGCCCGATCTGCGGCAAGCCCTCCGCCCAGCAGTTCCATCCGTTCTGCTCGGCGCGCTGCGCCGACATCGATCTCAACCGCTGGCTCTCGGGCGCCTACGCGATCCCCGCCGAACCGGCGGACGAGGAGGAGGAAGCGGAAAACGCGGGCCTGCCGTCGACGGGGGATGATCATGGGGAGTAGAGAGCAGGCCGGCGTCCCCTGCCCCGCCCGCGGATCGGTTTCTCGATGCTTGCACGCCTGCCGCTTCGCCCTTATAAGGCGCGGGCCTTCGGCCGCAACCGGCCGTCACCGGGGCCCAGGTAGCTCAGTTGGTAGAGCAGCGGATTGAAAATCCGCGTGTCGGTGGTT
>CAYRNE010000019.1:0-16291 GCA_964425245.1 uncultured Devosia sp. | reverse complement strand
AACCAGATCCTGACCGAGATGGACGGCTTCTCGAGCCGCGAGGGGATCATCGTCCTTGCGGCAACAAACCAGCCGGACGTGCTCGATCGCGCCCTGCTGCGTCCCGGCCGCTTCGATCGGCGCGTCGTCGTCCATCTTCCCGACAGGACGGGCCGCGAGGCGATCTTCAGGGTGCATACGCGCAACGTGCCGCTCGCCGACGACGTCGATCTCGATCAGATCGCTCAGGCAACCCCCGGGGTGTCAGGCGCCGATATCCGCAATCTCGTCAACGAGGCGGCATTGCTGGCCGCCCGCAGGGAGCAGGACAGGGTGCATCACAAGGACTTTCTCGACGCGCTCGAAAAGATCGTCCTTGGGCCCGAGCGGCCGATCATCCTCGGCGAGGAGGACAAGCGCCGCATCGCCTATCACGAGGGGGGACATGCGATCCTCGGGCTCGTCGTGCCGGGCGCCGATCCGGTGCACCGGGTCACCATCGTGCCGCGCGGGCAGGCGCTCGGCGTCACCTATCAGCGGCCGATGACCGATCGCTACAACTATCCCGAGGCCTATCTGCGCGCGAGGATCATCGGCATTCTGGGCGGCAGGGCCGCCGAGGAGATCGTCTATGGCAGCCGTACGACGGGCGCCGAGAACGACATCGAGCAGGCGACGGCGATCGCCCGGCAGATGGTGACGCGCTGGGGAATGAGCGACAAGCTCGGTATGGTGCAGCTCGCCCCGCGCGAGAACAGCTGGGTCGGGCAGAACAATCCGTTTCTCGGCCAGCGGACCCATTCCGAGGAAACGGCCCGCCTCGTCGACAGCGAGATCATGGGCATCATCGAATCGTCTCACGAGGAGGCGAGGCGGCTTCTCGGCGAGCACCGCCGCGAGCTCGATCAGCTCGTCGCGGCGC
This sequence comes from uncultured Devosia sp., assembly GCA_964425245.1. GTDB lineage: Bacteria > Pseudomonadota > Alphaproteobacteria > Rhizobiales > Devosiaceae > Devosia_A. Next base: position 15,390 of record CAYRNE010000019.1, on the reverse strand, counting down.
TGATGCAGCGGGAAACGCTCAACGAGGACGAAATCCTCGAGGTCACGGGGCTTCCGCCGGCCCCGGCTCTGCCCGAGCGGCGTGTCGAGGCGGTTACCGGGCGGAAGCCCGCGCCCAAACCGGAACAGCCGGTCTGACCGTCGGCCGTCCGGAGGCGCCCCGTCTCAGCCGGCGGCCGGCACGAAGTTCAGCGCCACCCCGTTGATGCAGTAGCGCTTGTAGGTCGGCGGTGGACCGTCGTCGAAGACGTGCCCGAGATGCGACCCGCAGGTTGCGCAATGCACTTCCTCGCGCACCATGCCGTAGCTGCGGTCGACCGAGGTTTCCACGCTTCCGGGGACCGGCTCGTTGAAGCTCGGCCAGCCGGTGCCGCTCTCGAACTTCACTTTGCCTTCGAACAGAGCCGAGTCGCAGCCCGCGCAGTGGAACGTGCCCGGCCGCTTTTCGTTGAGGAGCGCGCAGCTGCCCGGCGGCTCGGTGCCGTGACCGCGCATGATGCGGTATTGCTCGGGCGTCAAACGGGCACGCCACTCGGCCTCGGTGCGGGTTACGGGGAAGGCTTGTGCAGTCTGCATGACACTCGTCCTTTCGTTACCCCAGTATACGCGCGATCGGGTCAAACGTTACATCGGCCGTGGCCGGAAGGCCGGATTACGGCTCCGATACGGTGATTTGACCCCGCCGCGCACTCCATTCCGCCAGCACGATGCCGACGACGATCAGTGCGCCGGCCTGGATGTGGAAGGCGGCAAGCGACTCGCCCACCACCAGCACGGAGCCGAGTGTACCGAACAATGGCAGCAGGTTGATGAAGAGGCTCGCGCGGTTGGCGCCGATCAGCTCGACGCCGCGCACATAGAACATCTGGGCCAGCACGCTGGGAAAGACGATGGTGTAGAGCGCGATCGCCCACCCTTGCCAGGTGATGGCCGCGAATTGTCCCGGCAGCGCCGCCGGCCCGCCCCCGAACACCGCCTGGAAGGTGACCGAGGCGAGCGTTGCGCCGATACAGGTGGCGACGAGAAAGCTCAGCCAGTCGGTCGGGGGACGATAGCGCAGAGACAGCGAATAGACCGCCCAGATGACGCAGCCGAACAGCACGAGCCCGTCGCCGAAGTTGACCGACAGCGAGAGCAGCCGGGCGAGCTCGCCGTGCGTCGCAACCAGCGCCACGCCCACGATGGTGAGCGCGGTGCCGGCCAGCTGCAAGGCCGTTACCCTGACGCGGAAGATCATGAAATTGAGCGCCAGCACGATGATGTTGATGGCGACCTGCTCCATCGCAATGTTCACCGCCGGCGCGAAATAGGCGGCCACGTACATCAGCACGTTGAAGCTGGCGTAGCCGATCGCGCCGTAGAACAGATACAGCGCCCAGTGTCGGCGCAGCGTCGGCCAGCTGCGCTTCAGCGGCGCGATGGAGAAGGGCAGGATGAGGATCAGCGCCCCGATCCAGCGCACGATCATCAGCACGTAGGGGTCGATGTGACCCACCGCCAGCTTGCCGGCCACGATGTTGCCGCCCCAGAACAGGTTGGTCAGCACAAGGATCAGGTAGGGGCGGCGCATCAGGGCCGCGAACGGGCCCCGGGAGGTGGCGGCAGTCGGATTTGTCATTGCGCTCCTTGTCGTCTAAAGCTCGGCGCCCTTCCAGCGAATTTTCTTCCGGCAAGCGGCATTACGCAGTTCTTGGGGCGGTTTCGGCTGCTCCTCCATCGGGGCGGGACAGCATGGCCAATGTGGTGGTCGTCGGCAGCCAGTGGGGCGACGAGGGCAAGGGCAAGATCGTCGACTGGCTGAGCGAGCGGGCGGACGTCGTGGTGCGCTACCAGGGCGGGCACAATGCCGGTCATACGCTCGTCATCGACGGGGTCAGCTACAAGCTTAGCCTGTTGCCCTCAGGCGTGGTGCGGGGCAAGCTCAGCGTCATCGGCAACGGTGTCGTGGTCGACCCGCACCATTTCGTGGACGAGGTCGAACGCCTCGCGGGGCAGGGCATTGCCGTTTCTCCCGAGATCCTGCGGATCGCCGAGAACGCGCCGCTCATCCTCTCGCTCCACCGCGAACTCGACGGCATCCGCGAAAGCGCCAATTCGGGCCTCAGGATCGGGACGACCAAGCGCGGCATCGGCCCCGCCTACGAGGACAAGGTCGGGCGTCGCGCGATCCGGGTCTGTGACCTCGCCGAGCCGGATACGCTCCCCGAGAAGATCGAGCGCCTGCTGGGCCATCACAATGCCCTGCGGCGCGGCATGGGCCTCGGCGAATACGTTGCTGCCGCGGTCGAGGACGAACTGATGCAGGTGCGGGAAGCTATCCTGCCCTATGTCGGCCAGGTCTGGCGGCTGCTCGACGAGAAGCGGCGGGAGGGCGCGCGCATCCTCTTCGAAGGTGCGCAGGGCGCTCTGCTCGACAACGACCACGGCACCTACCCGTTCGTCACGTCCTCGAATACCGTGGCAGGACAGGCCGCCGCCGGCTCCGGACTGGGCCCGACCGCCATCGGCTACGTGCTCGGGATCACCAAGGCCTATACGACGCGCGTGGGCGAAGGGCCGTTTCCCACAGAAGATTCGGGGGACATCGGAAACTTCCTCGGACAACGTGGTCATGAATTTGGCACAGTTACCGGGCGTAAGCGTCGTTGCGGGTGGTTCGATGCGGTGCTGGTCAGGCAGACCGTGCGGACCTCGGGGATCACAGGACTTGCGTTGACCAAGCTGGACGTTCTCGACGGGCTCGAAGAAATCAAGGTCTGTGTCGGCTACGAGCTGGACGGCCGGCGCATCGACCATTTGCCTGCCTCAATGGGGGCACAAGCTGCTGTTAAGCCGATTTACGAGACACTGGAGGGCTGGTCCGACACCACGGCAGGCGCGCGAAGCTGGAACGAACTTCCGGCGCAGGCCGTGAAGTATGTCCGGTACATCGAGGAGCTGGTCGGGGCGCCCGTCGCCATGCTCTCGACGAGTCCGGAGCGGCTCGACACCATCCTCGTCCGCGACCCGTTCCAAGACTGAGGTTTTTTGGCTAAAAGATGCCACGATGATGCGAGCGTAAGGGGCGAATGGCCGACTACAAAGAGCTGTTGAGGAGGGCGGTCGAGGCCCTGCCCGAAAATAACGGCGCCGCACGCCGAGCCGTCTACGAGAAAGCCCGCGCTGCTCTCGTCGGGCAGTTGCGCGCCATCAATCCGCCGCTTCCCGCCCGCGACATCACCACCCACCGCCTGCAGCTCGAGGACTGCATCCGCCAGGTCGAGCAGGAGGCGAGCGAGGCCGTGATCGCCGGCATGGGCAATCACGCCGAGCCGCCGCCCCCACCCGTCTATTTCGAGCCTGCTTCCGGCAAGGAGCAGCCGCAGCTGGCAAAGCCGCCGTCCGGTCCCGCTTCCGCCAAGTCCAATGGGGCCGCCCGGCCGGCGCCGGGCAAGCCGACGCTGGTCAAGGAACCACCAAAGAGCCTGCCGGCCGGCGAGACGATCGAAGACATCATCGCGGCAGCCAATGCCGAACCCCCGGCGCCCAAGCTGAAGCCGGCCAAGTCCGCGTCCCGCTCCGGGGCGCGGCAGACCAATATCCGGCTCGCGTCGCCCGCGCCCGAACCGCCGCCTGTCGAGGAAGCTGCCGAACCGGAGGAAGCGGACGAGGCGCGGGAGGAGATTCTTCCGCCCAGGCCCGCGGCGCGCCCGGACGGCCGCCCGCTGCCCTCGATCGTCGCGCGTGCCGAGGCCGTGCGAAACCGCGCCGGGGCGATTCCATTCGGTGCGCCGGCCGGCGAGAAGCCCTACGATGCGCCGCGCCGCGGCCCGACGATCGAGCCGCGCCGCGAGACGCCTCGCCTCGAACCCGCAGCGCGGGGCGCTCATGCGGCGACTGCTCGCCAGCAAGTGGCACAGCCGGTGGCCTTCCTCGAGGAGCCCAAGGTTGTCGCCGCGATGTCCGCGGTGCGAGAGGTGGATCTCGAGCCGCAGCCGAGCGATCCGCAGGGGGCCATCGACAGGGCCATCGCCACGCTCGACCGCGAGGCGCGCGGGGAAACCGATCCCGGCATTGACGTGGCCGACGGGTACGACGACGAGGACGAGCGCCCGAACGGCAAGGCGCGTGGCTTTGGCGCCATGCTGCCGAAGCCCCGGAAGCCAGCTGCCCGTGCCCGGAACGAGCGTCCTCCCGCGCGCGGCGCACGCCGCGAGCCTCTCTCGCCCCCACTGCGCCGCCGCGAGGCCGCCTTCCCCGAGGCGGGCTTCCCGCGCGCCCGCGCCGAGCGCGAAGGGGGCATGAGCGCGATCACGATCTTCCTCATCGTGTTCGCGGTACTTCTCGCCGGAGCAGGCGGCGCCGGTTACTGGGCCGTCAGCCAGGGCTATCTCGATCTCTCGACCATGTTCCGTCCCAACGTCACGGCCGAGGCGCCGGCGGCGACGCCCGACGCAGGGGCGACGGTCACCGCCGATGCCGGCGATCCGGCGACCGGACCGGGCAATACGGCGACGCCCGAGGAGACGGCCGCTCCCGCGACCGAACTTGCCGGCGAGCAGCGTCTTGTGCCGAACCCTGCCTTGACCGGATCCGAACCGCTTGCCCTTGCCGCCGCGCCTGACGTGCCCGCCGCCGAGGAGCGGCTCACGGCGGCGGAACCGGAAACCGCAGCGGATGCGGGAGCCGCCGTCGCGGCGCTCGACCCGGCCGAGATTGCCGGCAGCCAGTCGCTTCTGCTCGAGGCATCCGACGATGGTACGACGGGCGCCGTTCCGTTCTCGGGAACGGTCGAATGGAGCCGCGGCACGGACGAGACCGGCCAGCCGACGCTGGTCGGCCGGGCAACGATCCCCGCCCGAAACCTCGGCGTCGATGTGCTCATCCGCAAGAACTCGGATCCGGCGCTTCCCGCGAGCCATCTCATGGAGATCAACTTCCGGGTGACCGATACTTTCATCGGGGGATCCGTCGCCGGACTGCCGGGAGTCCTGCTCAAGAACGAGGAACTGGTGCAGGGGACGCCGCTCGTCGGTGCTTCCGCGCGCGTCGTCGGCAACTCGTTCCTGTTCGCGCTGAGCGCGTCACCCTCCGATGTCAGCAACAACACCTCGCTGCTGACCAGCCGGAAGTGGATGGACCTCGCGCTCATTTACGCGACCGGCAAGCGGGCCATCATCACGCTCGAAAAGGACGAGAGCGCCGAGACCCTGTTCTCCGAAGTCTTCGCCGAGTGGGGCCAGACGGCCTCAGCCCAGTAGCACCAACCGCCGATCCTCGATCCGGTAGGTGCGCGCCGCCATTTCCTGGATGTCGCCGGCGTTGTGACTGACGAGGATCGTGATCCAGCGCTGCCTTGTCGTCAGGTCGGCCACCAGCGTGCGCGCCGCCGTGCGTGTCTCGTCATCGAGGGCCGAGAACGGCTCGTCCAGCAACAGCACGGGACGCGCCCGCAGCAGCGTTCGCGCCAGCGCCACGCGCTGCTTCTGGCCGCCGCTGAGCGTCTCCGACCGTTGCGCGCCGAATCCGTCGAGGCCGACTTCGCGCAACGCTGCCTCGACCCTGGCGCGCACGACGGCGCGCGGCGTACGCGGCGGCAACCCGAGCTCGACATTGTGGGCAGCGCTAAGGTGTTCGAAGAGGCTCTCGGCCTGGAGAAGGACGGAGACCGGCCGCCGCTCGGGGGGCAGGGTGGTGATGTCCGCGCCGTCGAGCGAAATATTTCCGCTCGAGGGCGTCTGAAATCCCGCTATGAGGTCGAGCAGCGTCGACTTGCCTGAGCCGCTCACGCCCTGGACAGCAGTCACCTCGCCCCGCGCCGCCTCCATGGTGAACCGATAGGGCGCCGGCTGGCCGGGATAGGCGAAGGTTACGTCGTCAAGAACGAGCATCGGCAAACCTCGCAAAGACGCGCGGCAGGAGGACGAAGGCGGCGATGGTCAAGAGCAGCATGAGCGCTGCGATGACCGCTGCGTCGTTGGTCCGATAGGCGCCCAGCGCGCGCACCAGCAGCAAGGGAAGCGTCGCGAAATCCTGGGTGCCGAAAAAGGCGATGACGCCGAGATCGCCCAGCGAGAAGCAGAACGCGAGGGCCACCGCGATTCCGGCTTCCGGTGCGATCAGCGGCCATTCGACGGCGACGAACTGACGCCACGCGCCGAGGCCTAGCGAGCGGATGAGCTTGCCCCGGCTGCGGGCAATTGCATCGAGCGGCGGGGCAAGCGTTGCGACGGCGAAGGGCAGCGCGAGGAGCGTATTGGCCAGCACGACGACGAACGGGCCGGCGAATTCGGGATCGATGCCGAGCGAACGGACAAGCAGAAAGAAGCCGAGAGCCAGCACCACGGCCGGCACGGCGAGATAGGCGTATGACGGCACGCTGAGGCCCATGCGCAGCAGGGGCTGCGCGGTTGCTGCCCGTCCCATCGAGAGAGTGAGTGCGAGGAGCAGGGTAAGTGCAGCCGACGCGGCCGCGATGCCGAGGCTCGTCAAGGCGCCGCGCCAGAACGAGGGCCGGCCCAAAACGCCTGCGATGCCCCCGCCCAAGCCGTCGGCGAGTACCGCGGCCAGCGGCAGTATGAAGCCGACGATGCAGAGGACGAGGACGATCCACTGGACTATGCGCAAGGGCGCGGCGTCCCGCCAGGGCTGCGCACGGGGCCGGCCGAGGCTCGAGGGGATCGGCGCGAACCAGGCCGTTGTCAGCACGATCACCGAGCAGACGGCGATCTGCACCAGTGCAAGAACGACCGCGGCGTTGAGGTCGAAGTCCAGCCTTGCCGCGGTGTAGATCGCGACCTCCAGCGTCTGGTTCGCCGGGCCGCCGCCGAGCAGCAGAACGATCGGGAAGCTCGTGAAGGCGAGAAGGAAGATGATGGCCGCAAGTCCGGGCAGCGTCCCACGGATCGCGGGCCAATCGACAATCGCGAAGCGTTGCCATCCCGACAGGCCGAGACTCTGGCCGGTCTTGAGGCGGGCGGACGGGATCGCATCGAGCCGCGTCAAGAGGATACGGGCGGCAAAGGCGGCATCGAGGATGACATGGGCAGCGAGAATGCCGCCCAATCCGAAAATCGGGACGGTGAGCGGCTCACCCGTGATGAGCCGCCAGATGCCGCTGATCCAGCCAGAGCGGCCCCAGACGGCAAGGAGGCCGAAAGCGATGACGATGCCGGGTGTCACGATCGCGGACGCGAAGAGCCCCACGACCAGGTTGCGCCCGGCAAAGCGCAGGCGGTTGAGCGCCCAGGCGAGGGCAATCCCGACGATCAGCGAAAGGATCGTCGTCAGCGACGCCTGCGTCGTCGTCATGCCGACGAGATGCAGAAGGTCGATGCGCGAACGGGGACCGGCCGCCTGGCCCGCCCCCGCTGCGGCGATCGAATAGAGGACGAGTGCAATCAGCATCGCCACGGCGCCCGCGATCGCCGCGGCCGCGGCGATGCGGCCCGGCCGATGCGGCAGCGCCGGGTTACTGGAGCGCAGCAAGGGCGGTGTCGATCCAGGCGCGGCTGTTCGCGGCAACCGCCGCCTCGTCCACCGGGATCACCTTCGCGGGCGGCCCCGGCTCGCGGAACGCCGCGGGCAGGGCGTCGCCGAGATCGATCACCGGATACATCCAGTTCGTCGTCGGAATAACCGCCTGCGCTTCCGGCGAGACAAGGTAGGCGAGGAATTCCCGCGCGAGTTCCTGGTTGTCCGACGATTTGAGGATTCCGGCGACCTCGACCTGCGCCAGGTGCCCTTCGTCGAACGCGGCATAGGCGAACCGGTCGTCGTTTTCGGCCACCGCGTGATAGGCGGGAGACGTCGCGTAGCTCAGGACCATGTCCGCCTCGCCGTCGAGGAACAGCCCATAGGCCTCCGACCAGCCGCGCGTCATGGTGAGAACGTGCGGCTTCAGCCCCGCCCAGATTTCGCCGGCCCGTTCGCCGTAGACCTCGGCAATCCAGATGACGAGGCCGAGGCCTGGGGTCGAGGAACGGGGGTCCTGAATGACGATCTTGAAGTCGTCCGGCATCGCGATCAGTTCCTCGAACGATCCGGGCGGGCTGGGAACAGTCTCGGTGTTGTAGACGAAGGCGAAATGACCGTGGTCGAAGGGCACGAATTCCGGGTCGTCCCACGGCTGGTCCAGATCGAAACCCTCGATCGTCAGCCCGTGCGGGGCGAAGAGCCCGGTGGCCCGCGCTTCACCGGCGATGGCCGTATCGAGACCGACGATCATGTCGGCGCCGGTCGTTTCACCCTCGAGCTGGACGCGGCGAAGGGTGGCGATGGCGTCGGCGGCAGTTTCGAGCCTCAGGTCGCAGCCACACTGCTGCTCGAACCCCTCCTCGATCAGGGGACCCGGCCCCCATTCGGCGGCAAAGCTATCGTATGTGTAGACGGTGAGCGTTGAGCGGTCCTGCGCAGCGACGGGCAGGATCGGCATTGCGCCGAGCAGAGCCGCAAGCGCGAAGCGGACGAAGATATCCATGGCCGTTCCCTTCGGTTGCGGTCATGGGTCAGGGGAGCGCATGGAACAGGCGGTCGGAGCCTTGCCATCTCGATCTTCCTCCGCCAGCATGACCTGGTTCAGGTTCAATGGGTATCTCTCAGCTCCGGATAACCGGAGCACCCCAGCGAGACGTCACAGACATAGACAGAGTTACCAGGCCGTGCAAGGGCGCCCTCCCAAGACCCAGCTGGCGGAGTTCGACGATCTCCTCGTGATCGTCGGCGGCGGCAAGGTCGATCTCGACCTCATGCGTGAGCTCTACGCGAGCGGCGCCCACCTCGTCGGTGCCGACGCCGGCGCAGATGCGATCGTCGCCGCCGGGCTCAAGCCCGAGGTGATCATCGGCGATTTCGACTCGCTTCGCGATCCTTTGGGATGGCTCGGCAAGACGCGGCTGATGCAGCTCACCGAGCAGGAGACGACGGACTTCGAGAAGGCGCTTTATTCGACGCGCGCGCCGGTGACGGTCGGCCTCGGGATGACAGGTGGGCGGTTCGACCACACGCTCGCGGCGCTCGATGCGGTGACGCGGTACGCGCACGACCGCAAGATCGTCCTCGTCGACGAGCACGACCTCGCCCTCGCGCTGACCGAAACCTTCTCGTTCGAGCTGGCACCGGGCGAGCGTGTCTCGGTTCATCCGCTTGCGACCGTCACCTTCTGGCGTTCCGAGGGCCTCAAGTACCCGCTCAACAACATCAAGCTATCGCCGGGGATACGCTCGGGAACGTCGAACGCTGCCGTGAGCGGGCCGTTCACGGTCGTACCGGAGGAGGGCGTCCACGCGCCCTACCTCGTCATCGTCGGTCGACAGCACCTGTTCCGGCTGATCGCGCAACTGCTCGCCGAGGCCGCACCGGGCGCCCGGTGAGCGCGTCGCTCAGGCCTCTGCCTGCTCGCGGGCCTTCTGGCGTGCGGCCTGCTGGACCTTCTCCTGCACCTTCTCGAAGGCCCGGACCTCGATTTGCCGGATGCGCTCGCGGCTGACCTTGTATTCCTGGGCCAGCTCCTCGAGCGTGGCCGGATTGTCGCGCAGCCGGCGGGCCTGGAAGATCGCCTTCTCGCGGTCGTTGAGGTCCTGCATGGCGTCGGTCAGGAGCTCCATGCGTTCGTCATATTCCTGGCTCTCGCCGAGCGTCGTCTCCTGGTCCGGCGAATCGTCGACGAGCCAGTCCTGCCATTCGGAGGCGCCCTCGTCGGCGCGCATGGGGGCGTTCAGCGAGGCATCGCCGGTCAGGCGCTGGTTCATCGAAACGACGTCGTCCTCGGTGACCTTGAGCGTCGTCGCGATCTGCTTCACCTGGTCGGGATGCAGGCTGCCGTCGTCGAGCGCGGCGATCTGCCCCTTGATCTTGCGCAGGTTGAAGAACAGGCGCTTCTGCGCCGCCGTGGTGCCGATCTTCACGAGGCTCCACGAACGCAGCACGTATTCCTGGATCGCGGCGCGGATCCACCACATGGCGTAGGTCGCGAGGCGGAAGCCGCGATCCGGCTCGAAGCGCTTGACCGCATGCATGAGGCCGACGTTCCCCTCCGAGATCACCTCGGAAATGGGAAGACCATAGCCCCGGTAGCCCATGGCGATCTTCGCCACGAGACGCAGGTGCGACGTGATCAGTCTCTGTGCCGCTTCGGGATCGCCGTGTTCCTTGTAGCGCTTCGCCAGCATGAACTCCTCGTCGGGTTCAAGCATCGGGAACTTACGGATTTCCTGCAGATAGCGGCTGAGTCCCCCCTCAGCCGAGAGGACCGGAAGATTTGACTGGGCCAAGATTGCACCCTCCTTCTTCCCCCACAAACGGGCGGAACAGACCCATCTCCGCGCCCGTCCGGCACGCGGATGGTCGTTCACGATATATAGGTCGAAATCGGGCGTTGATAAGACCCGGGCTCCTGGGGTCAATGCCCTCTGGGGCCTCAGGTTCCAAGCTTGCCCGCCCGGGCGCGGTCGTATTGGGCGAGAGCCGCCTCCAGTGAGGCGAGATCGGCCGGGAGCGGCGCCGAAAAGGCCATTTCCACGCCCGTTACGGGGTGCTCGAAGCCAAGTTCAGCGGCGTGGAGCGCCTGCCGTCCAAGCTTTTCGACCATTGCCTTGAGGGCATCGGGAAGCCGGTTTGCCTTCGTTGCATAACCTGAAGCATAGAGCGGGTCGGCGACCAGCGGATGGCCGAGGTGAACCATATGCACGCGGATTTGATGGGTCCGGCCGGTCTCGAGCGCGCAGGAGATGCGGGTAATGTCCCAGCCTTCCTCGCCGTAGCGAACCTCCGCTGCGTAATGGGTGATGGCCTGCCGGCCGTCGCGCCGGACGGCCTGCTTCAGCCGGTTGCCCGGATCTCGCCCGAGCGGCGCCTCAACCGTCCCGCGCGCCTGCTGGACGCGGCCCCAGACGAAGGCGATGTAACGCCGTTCGAGCGGGCCCGTACGGCCGTGATCGGCGAACTGGGCGGCGAGGCCGGCGTGCGCGGCCTCCGTCTTGGCGGCGACGATCACGCCCGACGTGTCCTTGTCGAGGCGGTGCACGATTCCCGGCCGCTTGACGCCGCCGATGCCTGAAAGGCTGTCCCCGCAGTGGAACAGCAGGGCGTTGACCAGCGTGCCGCCGAGGCTGCCGGGCGCGGGGTGGACGACCATGCCCGCGGGCTTGTCGATGACGATCAGGTGCTCGTCCTCGAAGAGGACCGAGAGCGGGATGTTCTCGGGCTCCGGCTCGGCCTCGACCGGCTCAGGCGCGGTGAGCACGATGACGTCACCCTCGCGCACCCTGGTACGCGGCTCGGCGGCGGTTTCTCCATTGATCGAAACCGCCCCCGCCAGTATCAGGTCCTTGACGCGGTTGCGGGAGAATGCGGGCAGGGCCCTCGCGAGCGTTGCGTCGAGCCGGCCGCCCGCCGCCTCGGCGTCGACCACGACCTCTTGATCAACCTCGTCGCCGGGGAAATCCTGCATGAGCGATCCTAACAGAGAGACGCCAGAACTGAGCCCGGAAGCCCGTACCATCATCGGGCGGGCGCGGAAATCGTTCCTCTTCTCGATCGGGCTGCTGCTGCTCGGTTTTCTTGCGATCGCCGGCGCGCTTATCTTCCGCAGCGCCGGAGGCGGGAGTGGCTCCGCCTCGGACTACGTCATCGCCTCGATGAAGATCCCCGCGGGCGCCGAAATCATTTCCGCCGTCGCCGCGGACGGCAGGCTCACGGTGACCTATCGCGCGGGCGCCATGACGAGCGTGCGCATCTTCGATGGAAAATCGGGCGAGATGCTGCGCGAAATTCCGGTGCTCAGCGAGTAATCAGCCGCGTTCCTGGAGCTCGCGGAGCGCCGCGAGCCGGTCAGAGACGTTACCGCCGCTTGCAGGCGCGGCGGCACCATTCCCGCCCATCACCGGCGCCGCAGCCCGGGCCGGCACGCCGTCCGGCGTCACGGCGTCGCCGGCAAAGCGCTGCACGCGCTCATAGAGGCTTTCGTCGTTGTCGGGAGGCTCGATCCCTTCGACAGCGTAGACCAGACGGCTGACGTCGGTGGCGATATCGTTGAGTTTCTCGCGCAGATGCGATTGCTCGATGCGGTCGCTGTCCCAGTCGGCCATGATGGTCTGCTCGACGGTGGCGACCTTCTGGCGCAGCGCCTCCACTTCCTCCTCGAGCGACAGCTTTTCGGCAAGGAGTTGCCGGCGCTCCTGCTCGTTGGTCTCGACCGTGCCGGCGGTTTGCTCCAGGATTTCGTTGACCCGGTGCTCGGCATCGGCGATCCGCGCTTCGGCTTCGACCAGCTCGCGGTTCGCCTCCTCGGCAGCGTCTTCACGCCGCGCGAGCGAGGTGCGCAACTCCGCGGCCGCAGCGGTCGCGTCGGCGATCCGCTTGTCCGAGGACTCGAGCTGGCCGATCAGCGTCCGGTTCTGCGTTTCGAGGAAGGCGGAGCGCTTGCGCTCGATCTCGAGGACCTGCAGCAGCTCATCCATGTCCTTGTTGTAGTCGCCGGTCAGCGCCTTGCCGTCGAGGACGAAAGCGCGCGGCGTGTTGCCCCGGATGGTCTCGCGGGCCGCTTCGAGCTGAGTGACCTTCTCGGCATATTCGCGGTCGCGCATGCGCAGCTTGGTTGCGAGGTCGGCGCCCTCCTTTTCCAGTTCCAGAATGCGACGGCGAAGTTCGGCCTCGCGCTCCTCGAGCTCGCGCACGACCTGCAGATGCGCGTCGCGCTCCCCCTTCATGCCGCCGAGTTCGGTCTTTCGCCGGTTCATGTCGCGCAGCTGGTCGGCCAGGCGCCGGCGCAGCGCCTCCACATTCATTTCAAGCCGGCGGGTCGACAGCGCGAATTCGGCGCGAAGCTGGTCCTTGTCGGCCCGGAATTCGGCCATCGTGATGGGCGTTGCAGCCTCGATGCGCTTCTTGGTAAGTCGCACCGCGCGGCGCCACACGGCGGGCATCACGATCACGCCCAGGAGGCTGGTAACCAGCACGCCGAGGGCGAAGTACATCACATTCTCAACCAGCATAACTCACTCCCACGACCGCGCGGTCCGGGCCTCCGCCAGAGCCTCGGGCCGAGGATGGCACCGACAGCCATTACGGAACTATCGGCGCCAGCAGGTAACCTTACCGGGTTTTCGGCACGGGGTCACGAGCGCCGAAGCCGGCGCAAGCGCAGACGATGAGGCGATGTCGGGAGCGAATTCCGCCGTCCCTGTCGTAACCGGAAAGCCCGTGCTCAGAAAGGATTCCAGGTCGGTTCCTGCGTGAACTTCAGGTATCCCACGTTGAGCCCGGCACGCAGGCCGACACCGGAACGGATGGGGACGAGGACGACGTCGCCATACTTCATCACGGTCATGCCGAGGCCGCCGACCACGTATGCCGAGCCGTCGACGCCCGGATAGCGGTCGTAAACCGCATTCACCGAGGGGAGGTTGTAGACCAGCATCATCACCTTGGAGCCATCGCCGCCCACGTCGATGCCGATCGTGGGCCCCTGCCAGAAGACCCCGTGCTCGCCCTGGTTTCGGGTGTACATCGTTCCTTCGCCGTAGCGGACGCCGGCAAACAGAGCACCGCCCGCTTCCTCGCCGAGGATGTAGGCGTTCGGCAGGCCGTACTGGCTGATGGCGCGTTCAACGAGCGAGGCGAGGCCCTGCGCCACGGTGCCGAAGAACTCGCCGCCCGTCTCGATCAGTTCCTCGCCCGAGTAGGTGTCGCTGAGCGAGCCCTGCGCGAGGGCGGGCTGCGCGAGGAGCGACGCCATCACGAGGGCGAGTGCGAGGAGGGTGCGCTTGAGCATGCCGGTACTCCGGGACGGCGGTTCGGGGCGTTTACGAAGCGCTCACCATGAGCCCTTAGGCTTAAGCAGCGGTTCGGTCGCGAACCTGGGCTTTCATCACGGCGATGATGCGGCAAATCTGTAAACAAATCTTAACCATAGCGTTCGTGCTGGGCCTTTTCGCAGGTCCGGCGGCGCGCGCCGAGCCGTTGGTGACGGAAATCGTCACGGATCCGCTGACCGGCGTCGCCCTCGATGGTTACGACCCCGTCAGCTACTTCACCGAGCCCGAGCCGCTGCGCGGCCTGCCCGATCACGAATACTACTGGCGCGGGGTGCCATGGTACTTCGCCAATTCGGCGAACCGCGACGTCTTCATGCGCGCGCCCGAGATCTATGCCCCCCAGCACGGCGGTCATTGCGAGATGAGCCTCGCGCGCGGCTATCTCTCGGACGGCAAGCCGCAGATCTATGCCATCGAGAAGATGAAGCTCTATCTGTTTTATTCGGCTGGGAACCGCGAAGCCTTTCTGCTGTCGAAGGCGGACTCGATCACCAGGGCGGAGGCCAACTGGCAGGTACTCTCCGCCGAGCTTGCGGGGGCGCCGCCCGCAATGCCTATCGCGGCCAGTGCAAAACCCTAGGGTAGGGCGCACCTGGCAGGTATCCTCGACAACACTGATTCTCTGGAGACGGACGACATGGCGGACATCATCGAGCTCTCTGCGACGGACCTGGCCGCAATGCTCTGCTCGCGCGTATGCCACGACCTGATCAATCCGGTCGGGGCTATCGGCAACGGACTTGAAGTGCTGGCCGACCCGACGCAGGCGGCGATGGCCGATGGCGCGCAGGAGTTGATTGCGAATTCCGCGCGCCACGCCCGCGCCAAGCTCGAGTTCGCCCGCCTCGCCTATGGCGCCAGTTCGACCGCGGGAACCGAGTTCGATACGCGTGAATGCGAGCGCGTGGCGCGGTTGCTGTTCGATATAGAGAAGGCCGATCTCGACTGGCATGTGCCGCCCATGTTTCTGCCCAAGCACAAGGCCAAGCTGCTGATGAACATGCTGCTCATCGCCTCGATGGGGGTTCCGCGCGGCGGCGTCGTCACGGTGCGAGTCGAGGGCAGCCCGGGCAGCGAGCAGTTCCGCCTGACCTCGGCGAGCGATCCCGAGAAGCGGCAGAAGACGCTGATTCCCGCCGGCGTGGAGGCGCTGCTCACAGGCCGGCCCGAGGACGGCGTCGACGCTCGCGGCATTCAGCCGTTCTACACGGGTCTCCTTGCGCGGATGACCGGCATGGACCTGTCGCTAAGGCTCGAGGGCAATGTCCTGACCTTCACGGCCGTGCCGCAGGCGGCGGCCGCGGCGGCCTAGTAGCCCATGAAATCGGCGACGGCGGATGCACAAATCGCATCCCTTATCGAATTGCTAACCCTTTCGTAGGGAGAGTTGAAGGATAATCCGTCATGGCGACTAACGTCGCAAAGTAACGGCAGCGCGCCCTCCGGGCGGCAGGCCAGCCGATCTATTGGGACGCGGACATGAAATCTTGCCTTGTGGTCGACGACTCAAGCGTAGTGCGCAAGGTCGCCCGCCGCATCCTCGAGGATCTCGACTACATCGTCGACGAGGCGGAGGACGGGCAGGAGGCCTTCGACAA
>CAYRNE010000018.1:0-16543 GCA_964425245.1 uncultured Devosia sp. | reverse complement strand
GTCTACTTCGTGACGGCGGGGCTGCCGATGACGCTCAAGGGCGACCCACCGCAGACCGAACCCCCGCCCACCAACGGGGTGCATGAGGCGTAGTAGCGCCAAGCCGTCGCACTACCGCCACAACAACACGGCGATCGCGAGGGCGACGCCGAGCGCGAGGTTGAGCAGCATCGCGTAGAGGTCGAGCGCCTTGCGGATATCGGCGGGACCGAGATCGGTCCGGCCGTCGCCGAGCGTCGGCAGCGCGTGGACGGTGCCGCCGTAGCTGCGCGGGCCGCCGAGGGCGAAGCCGAGCGCGCCGGCCATGGCGGCCTCTGGCCATCCCGCATTGGGCGATTCGTGCTTGCCGGCGTCGCGCAGCGTCGTGGTCCAGCTCTTCTCCGCATCGGCGCCCTTCACCCAGAAGGCCGCGCCGGCGAAGAGGAGCGCCGTCAGCCGCGCCGGGATCCAGTTGAGGAGATCGTCGAGCCGTGCGCTGGCCCAGCCGAACGCCAGATAACGGTCGTCCTTGTGCCCGATCATGGAATCGGCGGTGTTCACGGCCTTGTAAAGCGCGATGCCGGGAAGACCGCCGACGATCAGCCAGAAGAGCGGCGCGACGACGCCGTCCGACGCACTCTCGGCGAGGCTCTCGACCGCCGCCCGCGAGACGCCCGCCGCATCGAGCTCCTGGGGGTCGCGCCCGACGATCTGGCTCACCTGTCTGCGGCCCGCCTCGAGCGACTGATCCAGCGCGTCGGCGACGGCGCGGACGGCCCGGCCCAGCTCCCTCTGCGCAAGAAACGCCGTCGCGATGATTGCTTCGGCCACCCAGCCATAGGGGACCTGCCGCAGCGCCAGGGCGATGCCGCCCGCGACAATGGCGGTCGCGAGCAGCAGCAGGCTCAGCGCGAGGAACCCCCTGCCCCGCCGGTTCTCGCCGGCATTTAGCCTGCGGTCGAGCCAGCCGATGAGCGCGCCCATCCAGACGACGGGGTGGCTGATCGCGCCATAGAGCGGTCGCGGATAGCCGAAGAGGCGCTCGATGAGGAGCGCGAGCGGCGCGAGGAAGGCGTCCATGCCGCCCACCTATCCGATTTGGCGCCCGGCTGGCTACAGGACCGCCTACTGAAAGGTGCCGTTGCCGTCCCGCGCGTCGCGCAGCCAGTTGGCAGGGAGGTAGAGGCTCAGCATGACCCCGGGAGCGCTCAGGCTGAGCCGCAGGGCGCCGCCCTCGATGAGCGGCTCGCGCGGCTCGAGAGCGCTGGTGTCCGACGAGATGACCGGGCGATTCCGCCGCCGCTCCCGCGATCCGTCCTCGTCGTCGGCGTCCGGTATCACGACGCATTGCAGCGGGCCGCCGGTCATCTGCCCCATCTGGGTGAGGGACGTATCCATGCCGCCGAAGTCGTTGCCGTTGAGGATGTCGGTAAAGTCGCGGATGCACTGGCTGAAGCCGAAGATCGCCTCGTCGGTCATTGCCTCGTCGACGAGGCCCGCCCAGTCGCCGCCCTCGCGGTCGTTGCGGTCGCCGAACGGTCCGGCAATCATGTCACGCAGCATGTCGCGTGGCAGTTCGTAAGGCAGACCCTCGCTGAAGAACAACGTGTCGGTGAGGCCGTTCATGGCGCCGGTGAAGTTCTGCGACCGGCCGCTCGCGGTGGTGCCATCGACGGCGATCTCGCAGGTGCGGTTGGTCTCGACGATGCTGACGGGAAGGCCGGTGCGGACGAAGGCGCTGGCCCCCGCATCGACGGTTTCGCAGGAATACTGGTCGGCAAGCGCGGGCGCGGCTGCGACCGCGAACAGGACGGCGAGAAGCGAACGCAGGAACATCGGTGCCTCCTAGTTCTCGGCTTCGAATTGGGCGGCGAAGGCGGCGTCGCAGTTGCAGAGCCACATGGTACGCGGCCGGTCGCCACGGCGGGGCGCGACCTCCGTCATCCGGTCCTTGTGCAGGGTGACCGTGAGGTTGCGGCGGGCGTCGAGCGTCGTCGACACGCATTGCGGATAGGTCGCGCCCAGATGCAGCACTGCCGCCACCGGATCGCGACTCACGCCTTCGTCGGGCGGCGGGAAGCGGAACTCGCCGCAGGATGCGATTTCGCCGAGGCTGCCACCGGTCACTGTGTTGCGGGTGTAGCGGCGCTCGAGCGCCATCTCCCCGATGGGGTTGCCGCAGACGAAATCCGGCAGCGGACAGGGTTCCCCCGCCCGGTCGACGATCCGCTGCATGGCTCCCCAGTAGAAGACGCCCATCTGGCGCATGCTGACCGGCGCGGAGCCGTAGGCGACGCGCAGCGCAAAGAATGCCGCGACGAAGACGATGAGCGTGAGCAACAGGTACTTGATCTTGAAGATCGAGATCAGCCGTACCCAGAGCGGGGGATCTTTCGCCGGCTCGTCGCCCGGGACGACCGTGCCGTCCTTCAGAAAGGGCGCCCAGTATTTGGTGGCGAAGGCGCCGTTCAGGAAATGACCGTGCCCCCTGCCGTTATGATAGCGATCCTCGACGCCCGGACGATTGAAGCCGAAGGTTCCGGCGGAGCCATAGCCAGTCGTCAGCGCCTCGGCGATCGCAGGCCACGGATCGGCGGTGCCTACGTCATTGATGAGCGGCGGGACGAAGCGGTTCTGGATCTGCTCGAACGGGAAATCGTAGCGGACGATCGAGCCGCAGAGGATCAGTCGCTTGAGCTGAAGCGCGAACTCGGCCTTGAGGATGCGGGTGACGACGAAGGTGCCGAAGCTGTGGGCGATGATCGACACCTCGGCCTGGGGATGCAGCATGCGCGCATGCTGGATATCGGTCCAGACGCGCTTCATTGCGATGCGGCGAACAAAATCGAACGGCAACAGGAAGAGGACGAGGTTCCAGCGGCCGTAGCTCGTGTGCTCGACGATCAGCCCCTCGGTTTCCAGCGCGCGGCCGACCTCGCCCTGCCATCGGGCGATGTCGCGAATGCCGTGCACGAGGATGACGAGGTGGGGGGTGGCCATGCCGCGAGACTACTCCCGCTTCCATGGTGCTCACAGTTACGGAGATTCGTACAGCGCCGCGGCAACTCGAACGATTCAGCGCGCCAGTTTCAGCAGGGCGTCGAGGTCGAGATAGGTCTCGAGGTGCCAGGCGAGCAGTTGCAGGGTCTGGTCGATGCTTCGCTCGTAGGACTGGTCCCCCATGGACTGCGCCCCCATCCGCGCCAGAAACGCCCGGCGGAAGCCGTCGGCTGCGAAGAGGCCGTGAAGGTAGGTTCCCATCACCAGCCCGTCACGGCTGGTGGCGCCCTCCGCTTCCCCGTCGACCGTCGCGAAGGGGCTGTCGCAGTCCTCGCCGAACGTCTCGCCCATGTGCATGTGGTAGCCGCTTATCGTTTCGCCGGTATCGTTGTGCCGGGCGGTTTCGAGCCGGAGCTGCTTGGTTTCGCCGAGCTTGGTGTCGATGCGGAGCAGCCCGAGGCCGTCGACCGTCTGCGGCGCGCCTTCGATGCCGTGGGGGTCGGCGATTATCTGCCCCAGCATCTGATAGCCGCCGCAGATGCCGAGAACCGGCCTGCCCCGCCGGTGATGCGCCATGATGTCGACGCCCCAGCCCTCGTTCTGCAGCATGCGGAAATCAGCGATCGTCGCCTTGGTGCCGGGGACGATGACGAGGTCGCAGTCGGGGATCGGATTGCCCGGCATGACGATGACGACTTCGATGCCCGGCTCGGCGCGGAGTGGATCGAGATCGTCGAAGTTGGCGATGTGGGGCAGACGCGGCACCGCGATCACGAAGGGGCCGTCGCCGCGCGCGCGCTTTTGCTCGAGGCCGAGCGAATCCTCCGCGGGCAGCCGACCGGCGCGATCGAACCAGCGCACCGGCCCGAGGCAGGGCACGCCTGTCCGCTCCGCGATCAGGCGCAGGCCGTCCTCGAACAGCGCCGGGTCGCCCTGGAACTTGTTGATGAGCGTCGCCGCTACCAGCCTGGCATCGGCCGGATCGATCACCGCCAGCGTGCCGACGAGCGAGGCGATGACCCCGCCGCGCTGGATGTCGCCGATCAGCACGACGGGGACGCCGCGGGACCGGGCAAAGCCGAAATTGGCGATGTCGCCGTGGCGAAGGTTGATCTCGGACGCGCTGCCCGCGCCTTCGACGAGAACGAGATCGGCATCGGCGGCAAGGCTGTCGTAGGCCTCGAGCACCGCAGGCAGGAAATCTCCGCGCCTGGCCCAGTACTCGCGGGCCGGCATGGTGGCGATGCGCTTGCCGCGAAGAACGACCTGCGATCCGGCCTCCTGCTCCGGCTTCAGCAGGATCGGGTTCATCGCCGTCACCGGATCGCGGCGGGCGGCGCGCGCCTGCAGCATCTGGGCGCGGCCGATTTCGCCGCCGTCGACGGTTACGCCGGCGTTGTTGGACATGTTCTGCGGCTTGAAGGGCGCGACGCTGAGGCCGCGATCCGCATAGGCGCGGCAGAGCCCGGCGACGATCAGCGACTTGCCGACATCGGAGCCGGTGCCCATGAACATCAGGGATTTGGCCATGTCCCCGTCCTAGCGCCGCGCCGGGCGATCCGCTAGGTGACTTGCATGCGCAAGGTATCGATCATCGGCATCGGCGCCGGCAACCCGGATTACCTCACGCTGCAGGCCGTCGCGGCGATTCGCGCGGCGAACGTGTTCTTCATCCCCGACAAGGGCGAGGAGAAGGCGGCACTCAAGGCGGTGCGCGCCGAGATGCTGGCCCGGCACGCGGCCCCCGGCCACCGGCTCGCGGAGTTCGCGGTGCCGGCGCGCGATTCGAGCGCGCCCTATGATGCGGGCGTCACGGCCTGGCGCGAGGAACTCGCGCGGATTTACCGGCGGCTGATGGAGAACGAGCTCATCGACGGCGAGACCGGCGCATTCCTCGTCTGGGGCGATCCGGCGCTCTACGACGGGACGATCGGCATCCTCGGCGAGCTCCGTGCCGGTCTTGCGATCG
The DNA here is from genome assembly GCA_964425245.1 of uncultured Devosia sp. Lineage (GTDB taxonomy): Bacteria > Pseudomonadota > Alphaproteobacteria > Rhizobiales > Devosiaceae > Devosia_A. The sequence continues at coordinate 11,595 of CAYRNE010000018.1, read as the reverse complement.
AGGTCGAGATCATTCCGGGCATCAGCGCGGTACAGGCGCTCTGCGCCCAGCACGCCATCCCCCTCAACCGCGTGGGGGAGACTGTCACGATCATGACGGCCCGCCGCGTGCTGAACGGGGAAGCGGACGCGCTCACGAGCTTCGTCGTGATGCTCGACAGCGAGGGGGCATGGAAGCGCTTCGCCGGCGAAGACGCGGAGATCTTCTGGGGCGCCTATCTGGGCATGGGCGAGGAAATGCTGATCGCCGGGAATATCGCCGACGTCGCGGAGCGGATCGAAGACGCGCGGGCCGCCGCGCGCGCCCGCAACGGCTGGATCATGGACACCTACATGATCCGGCGCAGGCTGTGGCGCACTACTCCCAAGCATCGATGACGTGGGCATAGGAACCCATGACACGGCCGGCCACCGCGCCCATCGGGGCGACCGGCTCGCCCAAGGCATCGGTTGCCGCAAAAAGGGGAGGCGCGCTGCGGGGACCCGCCGCCGAGTAGTGGAACTCATGTCCGGCCAGTGCCGGCGGCCAGGGCAGCGGGGAGGCATGCGTGAGGCGGCGGTAGCCGAGGGCCCGCCGCGGCCGGTCGATGCGCGTCGAAACCGGCAGCAGCCCTGCCATCGGGAATGTCGCGCCATCGCGATCGGTAAGGGTTTCGCCCAGCACCATGAAGCCTCCGCACTCCCCGTAGATGAGCGCGCCGCGCTCGCTGGCCCGGCGCAGACCCGCGAGGAAGCTCGACGCTTGGGCAAGACGGCCGGCATGAAGCTCGGGGTAGCCGCCCGGGAGAAAGATTGCGTCGGCCGCGGGGTCCGGGCCTTCGTCGGCGAGCGGAGAGAAGAAGGCGCTCGTTGCGCCCGCAAGACGCCAATCGTCCAGCCAGTGGCGATAGACGAACGCGAAGGCATCGTCCCGCGCGACGGCGATCCGCTGGCCGAGGGGCGGCAGCCGGCTCTGCGTCCCATCGGCCGGTACGGAAAGTGGCCCGCTAAGCGACAGCAGGCGGTCGAGATCGATGTACTCGTCCACCGCCTGCGACGCAGCCGCGACGACATCATCGAAGCCGGCGAGCTCACCGGGCAGGACGAGGCCGAGATGGCGCTCGGGCAGATGCAGGCTCTCGCGGCGGGGGAGAAACCCGAGCAACGGGATGCCGAGGGGCTCGAGGGCCGCGCGCAGCATCCGTTCGTGCCGGGTCGTCGCCACGCGGTTGACGATCAGGCCAGCCACCGTCACCGCGGGACGGTAAGTGGCAAAGCCATGCGCCTGTGCCGCAATCGACTGCCCCTGCCGTTCGGCATCGAGGACGAGGATCACCGGGAGTCCGAGGCTCGCCGCCAGGTCGGCCGTCGAGCCGGTGCCGTCGGCGGCGCCGTCGAACAGCCCCATCACCCCCTCGACCAGCAGCAGATCGCACGGCGCCGCGTGCGCGGCGGCGAGGGCGCGGAGGCGCGGCGCCGGCATGGCCCAGGGATCCAGGTTGATCGATTCGGCGCCGGCCGCCCTGCCCGCGAGCGCGCCGTCGATATAGTCGGGGCCGGCCTTGGCCGGTGCGACCGCGATGCCCCGGACGCGAAGGGCAGCAAGCAGGCCCAACGTAACGAGGGTCTTGCCCGACCCGGAACGCGGCGCGGCGAGGACCAGGCCATTAGCGCTCATGGCTCAACGCGCCGGGGGTCGGAGGAAGGCATCGGCAAGCTATCGGCCATGGGCGGCCGGCGGGCAAGTAGTTGCGGGAGAGCCTCGCGGCATGGCACAGCCATGGAGGCATCGGCGGCGGCCGAATCGGTCCGTCCAGCGGGCTCGCCCGGCGGCCAACGATTTTCGAGCGGACAGGCATGAAGATCCTGATCCTTGGCGGAACGGAAGAAGCCCGGCAGCTCGCGGAACAGCTGGTACGGCTGGGACACGAGGTCGTCACCTCCTATGCCGGCAGGACCAGCGACCCCGACCTGCCCCCGGGCGAGGTCAGGGTCGGCGGCTTCGGCGGCGCTCCGGGCCTCAGCGACTACATCCTCAAGAACGGGGTGCAGCGGCTGGTGGATGCGACCCATCCCTATTCGGTCCAGATTGCGACCAACGCCGTCGAGGCCGCGAGGCATACCGGCATCCGGCTCGTTCGCCTGACGCGGCCGCCGTGGCGGGAGCCGCAATATGCTTTCTGGCAGCACGTTGGGGATGCGGAAGAAGCGGCCGCGAGCCTGCCGGCAGATGCGCGCGTGCTGCTGACCGTGGGCCACAAAGGCCTCGACGTCTATCTCAGACGGACCGACTGCAGTTTCATCGTTCGCTCGATCGAGCCGATCGAAAAGCCGCTTCCGCCGCACGCGCGCTCCCTCGTCGCGCGGCCGCCCTTCTTCGTGGGCGGCGAGACCGAGCTGATGCAGCAGAACGGCGTCACGCATCTCGTCACCAAGAACTCGGGCGGCGTGCAGACCGAGGCCAAGCTCAAGGCCGCGCAGCAGCTTCGCGTCAACGTGCTGATGATCGCGCGCCCGCCGCTGCCCGAGGCGCACGAGGCGCCGACGGTCGGGCGGGCGATCGCCGCGCTGCGTCTCGACCAGGGCTAGATCAGTCCGGCTGCGGGCGCAGCTTCTTCTTGCCGGCATTTCGCAGAACATGGGCAAAGGACGCATCGTAGAGCCGCGACTCGCGGAAGCGGCGCTCGCCGAAGATGCGCCCGACCAGGACAAGCGCCGTGCGGGTGATCTTCTCCTCGCGGACGCGCGTGCGCATCTCGGCAAGTGTCGTTGCGATCACCTTCTCGTCCGGCCAGGTGGCCCGGTAAACGACGACCACCGGGCAATCGCCGCCGTAACACGGCGTGAGCGCCTTCTCGACATAGGCGAGGTTGCGGATCGAGAGGTGGATGACGAGCGTCGCCCGGCTCTGCCCCAGGATTTCGAGGCGCTCGGAGTCGGGCATCGCCGAGGCCTTGCCGGCGGTGCGCGTCAGGATGACCGTCTGGCTGACCTCCGGCAGGGTAAGTTCGGTCAGGAGGCGCGCGGCAGCGCCTGCGAAGGCGGGCACGCCGGGCACGATCTCATAGGGGATTGCGAGCGCCTCGAGGCGCTGCATCTGCTCGGCGATGGCGCCATAGATCGAAGGGTCGCCGGAATGGACGCGGGCCACATCGTCGCCGCGGGCGTGGGCCGCCTCGATCTCGGCGATGATTTCGTCGAGGTGCATCGCGGCGGTATCGCGGACGAGCGCCCCCGGCGGGGCGGCGGCAACGATATCGGCCGGGACCAGCGAGCCGGCGTAGAGGCAGACCGGACAGTGCTCGATGAGCCTCTGGCCGCGCAGGGTAATGAGGTCGGGCGCGCCCGGACCGGCGCCGATGAAAAAGACCGTCATTCTATGGCTGCTGCTCGCCGCTTCCGTCCTCGGCGGAGGACGGCGTCGCCGGGGCCTGCGGCGGGAGCTGCGTCGCCCGCGCCCGTTCGCGCAGGAAGCGGATGCCGGCCTGAAGAGCGGGGTTGTTTCCCGCGGCGGCCGGATGCGGCGCCCGCTGCGGCGCGGCATCGGTGGTGGGGCCGGTCGATGTCTCATCGGCTGCAACGATGGCCGTGTCGGCAGGATCGGCTCCGGCACCGGGCTTCGAAGCGTAGCCGCGCGGCGTGTAGGCGACGGTCGTGCCGTCGCCGCGCGCGAACGTCTTCGACTGCGCGGACCCGATGAGAACGATGGTCAGCATGTCGACATCGAGGGGATCGAACTCGGCGAGCGGCATGACGCGCACGCGCTCCCCCGGGCGGCCGAGGTTGCTCGCGACGACGACCGGCGTTTCCGGCGGCCGATAGAAGAGAAACCGCGCCTTCGCCTCCTCGATCAGATCGGTGCGCCGCTGCGAGCGCGGGTTGTAGAGCGCGGTGACGAAATCGCCCTTGCCCGCAGCCTCGAGGCGCTTGAGGATTTCCTCGCGCGGCGTCAGCAGATCGCTGAGCGAGATCGAGCAGAAGTCGTGGCCGAGCAGCGCCCCCGCAGCCGCCGAGGCCGCCTGGAAGGCGGAGATGCCGGGGTGCGCCTCGATCGCGACGCGCTTCGCGGCGTCCGACACGGCGCGCGTGCCGGCGGCGTCGAGCAGCTCATAGACCAGCGCAGCCATGGCGTAGATCTGCCCGTCGCCGGAGCAGACGAGCGAGACGGTCCTGCCGGTCGCCGCGAGTTCGAGCGCATGGCGGGCCCGCGCTTCCTCGTCGCCGAGTTCGAAGCGGTGCCGCTCCTGACCGAGCCGCAAGTCTTCGACGAGCTCGAGATAGAGGCCATAGCCCACCCAGTCGGAGCTGGCGTCGAGGGCGCGGACCGCCGAAATGGTGCGCGATGCCGCATCGCCGGGACCGATCCCGACGATGTGCAGGACACCGGGCCTGCGCCCCAGCGCATTGACGTCGAGCGGCCGCGTCGAACGGCCGATGGCGCAGGTCGCACGCTGCGACTTGAGCTTGGGGACGACGATCATCCCCGCCTTGAGCGCAGCGGCCTCGGCAACGCTCGGGGTGCCGACCTCCGCCTCGACGACGGCCGAGGGATTGGTGAGGCGATAGCGCTCCTGGTTCAGCTCGGCGACGCTGAAGAGGCGAAGGGGCACGCCGAAATGCGTTGCAACGGCATGCAGCGCCGGCTCGTCGGCCTTGAGGTCGACGCTCGCAATCGCGGCGAGGCTCTGAGGCGAAAGGTTCTCGCGGCTCAGGGCGAAGTTGACGAGCTCGATCACCTCGGCCGCAGCCGTGCCCCGCTCGCAGCCGACGCCGGCGACCAGCGTCTTGGGGTGATAGACGAGGCCCCTTTCGATCTTGAGCTTCTGCTCGGTGACGAGGACCTTCATCTGACCCAGCGAGGAGACCGGGTAGCCGGCCTCGGCAATCCACGGCGCGTGACCTTCGAGCGCGATGCGCGCGCCGACCAGCAGCGACATCATCGCGGGCTTGGCGTCATCGTCCTTCGACAGCTCCCACCCCGGGGGCGGATCGTCCAGGCTGCGTGAGAACCTGCTCTCCGACGCCGTCGTCAGCGCGGCATGCCCGCCCAGCTCCTCGGCCAGCGTCCGGGCGAGCTGGTTGGCACCGCGATGGCCTCCAAGGAGCGGCACGACCGACTGCGCATCGAGGCTCACGGCGAGCACCGGCGGCTCCTCGTGCTTGTCGTTCAGGTGCGGCGCCAGAATGCGGATCAGAATGCCGGCAGCGCAGACGCCGACGATCGGCGTTCCCTCTTCGAAAAGGCGCGGCAGCAGGGCTCTTGGGTTCTCGCCGTTGAAGCCGCAATGGTGAACGCGGCCCTCCAGCAACGTTGCGACGCGCAACGCCAGTTCCGCGCTGCTCGCTGAGAAACTGATTATGGCAGGCGCCATGTCCCGTTTCCCCCGCTGGCCCATGCTTCCTCGCCACGATAGCAGAGGATGGTCGAGAAGTAGGGCCGCTCGCCGTGTCCGAACGATGAAAGCGCCGCAATCCGCTGCCGCGGCCCGGTGGCGTGCTCGACCACCACCGCTCCATCGGCGTGGCCGGTCTCGCCGAGGAGCCGCCGGATGCGGTCGAAATGCCGCCCGACCTTGATGACGGCGGCGGCCGGCGCAGTGGCGAGCTCGGAACGCAGAACATCATCGGGCAGCGGCGCCGGCAGCACCTTCAGCACCTCGTTGCGCGCCGCAAGGGGGCGCGCAATCGCCGCCGCCGCGGCGGTCAGCGAGGTAACGCCCGGAACGACATCGACGGACACCTCGGATTGAAGCCGCGCGACGAGATACATGGCCGAGCCGTAAAACAGCGGATCGCCCTCGCAGAGCCAGACGACGTCTTTCCCGGCGCGCAGGTGGGTCAACATGGCTTCAGCCGCGGCGTCGTAAGCGGCCTGCGCCGGCGCTCGCTCGACCTGCATTGGGATCGGGACCGGCAACCGCACGGCGGCAGGATTGAGGTGCCGTTCGGCGATCGACAGCGCCATTGCACCGCCGTCGTCCGTCGCCGGATGGGCGACGACCGCGGCGCTCCTGAGGATGCGGACCGCCTTTAGCGTCAGCAGCTCCGGATCGCCCGGCCCGACACCGACGAGATGGAGCGTCCCGGTCATGATGCCGTCACCAGCCATTGCGCGGGCTTGACGGCGTGCCACTGCGTCACCGCCATGCGCGGGCGCAGCGCCCGATGCTCGCCGATCGTGTCCAGCAGGGCCGTCTCGATGCGGACGATTTCTCCCCCGTGCCGTGCGTGGAAAGCGTAGAGTGCCTGCTCGCCCTCAATGGTCACGGCATTGGCGACGAGACGTCCGCCAGGCTTCAACGCCAGCCAGCAGGCCGCGAGTAGGGCCTGCTCGGCAAGGCCGCCGCCGACGAAAATCGCGTCGGGCGCGGGCATGCCGGCAAAGCTCCCCGGCGCGTCGCCGGGCTCGATGCGCAGGCCGGGAACGCCAAGGGCGTTCGCGTTGAGCGCGATCATCTGCAGTCGCTCGGTTTCGCGTTCGAACGCGATTGCCTCGGCCCGGCGCGCGGCGCGCATCCATTCGATGGCGACCGAGCCGGAGCCGGCGCCGACGTCCCAGAGCAGCGCGCCCGGGAAGGGCGCGAGTTTGGCAATGGTCGCCGCCCGCACCTCGCGCTTGGTCAGCTGGCCGTCGTTGAGGAAGGCGGTATCGGGAAGGCCGGGGACGGGCGGAAGCAGCGCCGCCTCGGGGCCGGCCACGCAATCGACGGCGAGGACGTAGAAATCGCCGATAGTCGAGGCATCGAAAGCATTGGCCCGTGAGCGCGTGGTGCGCTCCTCCGGTCCGCCGAGACTTTCGAGCACGGCAAGCCAGCTTTCGCCGTAACCTCGCTCGGTCAACAGTCCGGCGACCTTGTGGGCCGTCTCGGCGTCGGTCGTGAGCGCGAGGATGCGGTTGCCCGGCAGGATATGCGGCTGGATGAGTTCGGCCGGCCGGCCGTGCAGCGAGATCGTCTCGACGTTCTGCAGCGGCCAGCGCATGGCGGCCGCAGCGAGCTGGAAGGCCGAGGGGTGTGGATGCACCTCGAATTCGTCGGGGGCGAATATGCGGGCGAGGGTCGCGCCGATGCCGAACCACATGGGGTCGCCGCTCGCGAGGATGACCGTCGGAGTGTCGCGCAGGCGCTGCACCTGCGCGATCATGCCCTCGGTTCCGCCCTCCCACTCGATCAGTTCGGGAAGATCGCCCGGCGTCTCGTCGCGCGACCATTCCTTTTTCTCCTCCGGCTCGCCTTCGACCTCGGAATCGAGAAGGGCGCGCGCCACAGCCTCGAGTCCCCGCTGGTCGACGGTCTCGCTCGCCGCGCGATCGGCGCCCGCGATGCTGTCGGGTACGATCCGTTCGAGGCCGGCGAGAAAGCGCGGCGGACCGAGCACCGCTTCGGCATAACCGAGGAGCAGCCGTGTCGCGGCGGGGAGCGCGGGCACACCCCCCTCCCCCACGCCGATGACGTGCAGCCATGCGGTCACAGTAGTGCCGCCATGGCGTTGAATGCCGCGCTCGCGATTGCCGAGCCGCCGCGCCGGCCGCGCACCGTGAGCCAGGGCACCGGCGCGCTTGCCGCGAGCCGCTCCTTGCTCTCGGCCGCGCCGACGAAGCCTACGGGCGTTGCGATGATCGCCGCGGGACGGGCGACGCCGTCACCGGCGGCGAGCATGTCCAAGAGGTGGAACAAAGCGGTCGGGGCGTTGCCGATGACGACGATGGCGCCGGCGAGACGGTCGCGCCAGAGCTCCACCGCCGCGGCCGAGCGCGTGGTCCCGAGCCGGCCGGCGAGACCGGAGACCTGCGGTTCGTTGAGGGTGACGACGAGCTCACTGCCGCGCAGGGCGCGCCTCGAGATGCCGGCGCGAACCATTTCGCAATCGCACAGCACCGGCGCTGCAGCATCGAGGGCTTCGCGTATCGCGTCAGCGACGCGGGCATCGCCGAGGATATCGCCGGCAAGGTCGGGCATGCCGCAGGCATGGATCATGCGCAGGGCCGCATCATGCAGCGCCGGCGGCAGCGCGGCGAGATCGGCCTCGGCACGAATCGCAGCGAAGCTTTTCGCGTAGATCGCCTGTGGATCGCGAAGGTAGGCCGTCACGAGTTCTTCTCCCCGCGGGCGAGCCTACCCTGCACCTTCGGCAGCGTCACGGGGCCGAGCGGATGGTCGGCATGCGGATAGCGGTGATGGTGGCCGTGCCCGTGGCTGTGGGGAGGCGGTGCGAAGGCGGCGAGCGGCGGAGCCGCGTTCTTCAGCAGCGCATGCGGCACATGATGCACATGGTGGAGATGGCCGTGGTCGTGACCGTGGGCATGCGAATGATCGTGGCCGTAATCGTGCAGCGGCGTCCACGGCAGGCCATGAGCCTTGCAGAAGGCCTCGTCGCGGCAGGAGCCGTCGCAATCGCCGTCGCAGGGACAACCCTCGAGGCCGCCGCCGATGCCCTCGACATGATGATGGTGGCTTGCCTGCGCTAGGCCGACCTCCGTTTCGAAGCCCAGCACCTGCTCGCGGTACTTGCAGAGCGCGCAGTTCATGAGGTTCTGCCCGACCAACATTTCGCGGATGCGATCGAGGAAAGTCTCGATGACCAGCGGATGGTCGTCGAGGTAGGGCGCCTTCAGGATCTCGATGCCGGGGTGACGCTCCGACGCCTCGTCGGCGGCGGCATAGATGCGCTTCACCAGGACGCCGGTGAACAGGAAATACGGAAAGACGACGATGCGGCGGTAACCGAGCCGGGCGGCATGTTCGAGCGCCGGCGCGACGAGCGGGAAGGTGACGCCCGAATAGGCGACCTCGCCCCAGCCGAAGCCCATACCCTCCCAGAGGAGCCTCATGACCTTTGCGACATTGGCATTGGCGTCGGGGTCGGAGGCGCCGCGCCCGACGACCAGTAGCAACGTCTCGTGGTTGGGCCGTGGCGCGGGCGCTGCGGCGAGCGCCTCGCCGATGCGGTCGCCGGCCGCGCGCAGCATCTTGAGGTCCACCCCCAGCTCGCGCCCGTAGGTGATCTCGAGCCCGGGATGGTTCGCGGCATAAGTATTCAGTACCGCCGGAATGTCGTTCTTGGCGTGACCGGCCGCGAACAGCATGCCGGGCACGGCGAGAATGCGCGATACGCCCTGCTCGCAGAGGCGGTCGAGGCCATGATGGAGCACCGGATCGGCGAATTCGAGATAGCCGTATTCCAGCGGGACGCCGGAGAGCCTCGCGCGCAACCCGTCCGCCAGCCGCGCGAATTCATCGACGGCACGCCGGTTGCGGCTGCCATGGCCGCAAAGCATCACGCCGGTACCCGGCGGCAGGATCGGTAAGCTCATTGTCTTGCCTCACGGAGCGGAATCGGAGGCAGAGTTCAGCCAAGGCCTGTGGCAGCGCCGGACTTGGTCCCCGAATTGGGTCGACCGCACCGGCATCACTTTCAGTTCCTTGAGGAACGCTGCGCGTCGGAGCGGTTGTACGGTCGCCCGCAAGCTGGGGCAAGCGATTCGGTCATCGCGCACCCGCGGACGGTAGGAATGCTTCTCAAAATCATGAGCCGAACCGTTGCTTGCGGCGGCAACCCGGTTCGGGCTAGAGCGCGGCCCATGTCCGAAGCTGCCGTGGCAACCACGACGCGTCTCGCCTACGGCAGCATTGCCGTCGGGCTCGGCGTTCTGCTGCTCAAGGGCTACGCGGCCTATGCGACCGGATCGATCGCGCTTTTCTCGGATGCGCTCGAAAGTGTCGTCAACCTCGTCACGGCCCTGGTTACACTCGTGGCCGTGCGACTCGCAGCGAGACCCGCCAGCGCGAGCCTGCCCTATGGCTATCACAAGGCCGAATACTTCTCGGCGGTCGTGATCGGCATCTTCATCGCCGTCGCCGCACTCGTCATCTTCTATCGCGCCTACGGGGAGTTCGTCTCCCCCACGGGCTTCAGGGCCGATGCGCCGGGACTGGCGACCAGCGCAGTCGCCTCGGCGATCAATGCCGGCTGGGCCTTCATGCTGATGCGCGCCGGCCGGCGCGACCGATCGCCGGCACTCGAAGCGGACGGCAGGCACCTCATGACCGATGTCGTCTCAACGCTGGGCGTTCTGGCCGGCGTCCTCGTCGCGGCGGCGACCGGCTGGGCCCAGCTCGACGCAATTCTCGCGGCGCTCGTCGGCGTCGTCATCCTGTGGTCGGGCTGGCAGCTCATCCGCCAAAGCGTGATCGGGCTCATGGATGTTGCGGTCGAGCCCCAGATATTGGCCAGGATCCGGGAGATCATCTCTGCGAACGCGGAGGGGGCGATCGAAGCCCACGACATCCGCACCCGCCAGGCAGGCCGATTGATCTTCATCGAGTTTCACCTCGTCGTTCCGAGCATGATGACGGTCGAGGAGGCACACCGCATCTGCGACCGCATCGAGACGCAGCTGCGCGCGGCGGTCGAGAACGCCCAGACCACCATACACGTCGAACCCGAGAACAAGGCGAAGCACTCGGGTATCGTCGTAATCTAGCCATCAGCCGGGTGAAACACGCCCGGTGCCGGGCTGTCCCGAGCCCGCGGACGGCCCCCGAATCATTTGTGCAAACAAGACCTCGCGCGGTTTGCGCGATTCAGGGGCGGGGCTATGGTCGGTGCGTGTGTTTGCGGCTAGGGAGGCTCGCACATGAATCTGAATGCTCCGAGTCAAATGGTATTCTGGATCGCGGTGATCCTTGCGGTCATCGGGATCATTGCGTCCTTCAACGTCATCCCGGCCATCACGGCCTATGCCATCTGGATCGTCGTCCTGGGCTTCATCGTCCTTGCCGGCGGGGTCCTGATGAAGGGAACCTGACGACAACCGGCGCGGCGGCCGCAGGGGACGCCGCGCCCTCGCCTGAAGGCTTGCGCTCACCGCCGCGGTGGGGCAGCCTTGGCCGATGCGCACCCTGCCGATCCTCTTCCTGTTGTTCGTCCTGGGTCTCTCGCCGGCCCTTGCCCAGGTGTGGGGTCAGTACGAGAATGCCCGCTTCGGCTATGTGATCGACGTGCCGCCGGGCTTTCGGGGTGAAGGCGAGTCGCAGAACGGGGACGGCCAGGTTTTCAGCACGGCGGACGGAACGCAGTTGCTGCGCGTCTTCGGCGGCAACGTCCTCGAGGATTTCGAGCAGACGGTCGCCGACGCCATGCGCTACGCGCGTGAGGATGGCTGGTCGCTGAGCTACGAACGTTCGACGCCGAGCTGGGCCAGCTTCTCGGGTACCCGCAACGGCATGATCGTCTACGCCCGGGCAATCGCGCTCTGCGGCGGCGAGCAGTTCGCGAGCTTCGAGCTGCATTATCCCGAGCGCGACCTCGACACGATGCACGGCGTCGTCGACCGCCTGGTCGCCAGCCTCAGGGCGACGGGGATCGGCGCGAGCTGCTGAGAGGCTGCCGCCGCAGCCATCAGAACTCGATACCGGCCTGCGCTTTCACCCCCGTTCGGAAGGGATGCTTGATCTCGGTCATTTCGGTGACGAGGTCGGCGATCTCGATGAGCTCGTCCCTGGCGTTGCGGCCGGTGACGATGACGTGCGTGTCGCGCGGCTTGTTCTTGAGCACGTCGAGCACTTCTTCGAGCGGCAGGTAGTCATAGCGGAGCACGATGTTGAGCTCGTCGAGC
>CAYRNE010000017.1:0-16667 GCA_964425245.1 uncultured Devosia sp. | reverse complement strand
TCAGGAACCCGCACAAGTTCCGGGACATTGTCACGGGCAAAGACTTCAACGAGGTCGCTCGGGGTATCGGTGCCCTGACGGAGGACGCCGCCGGGATGTGGGCCGACGACGGTGCCCGCGCAATCGGCCAGTGGCGCAACTACACCAACGGGGTCGACAAAGAGTTCGTGCGGGCATGGCAGGCAAGGCTCGGCCATATGGTCAACGACCCGATCGCGGCCAGGGTTGCCGACGGCCGTTGGCTGTCACGCGACGAGCTGATCGACTCGCTTCTCGCCGACGGGCTTGTCGATGATGTCGCAAAGTTGGGGGACGACGCCCGCAACTTCTTTTTTCACAACGGGACCGTCCCTGACCGCCGGTCGGTCGGGGAATACATCGACTATATCGAAGGTCACATCGACAATCTGACGAACGGTGACCAGAATCTTCGCCGGCTTATCGCCACCGGAGACCTGAACGGAGTTCCGTTCAACGATCTCACCCAGTCTCGACGTGCCCGCCAGATTTTGCGGGAGCAATATTTGGAGACGTCTGCCCCAAAGTTTGTGTCGGGTGACACGTTTATCGCGGAGCGTCGCGACAAGACGCTCTGGAAAAGAGGCATGGACTGGTGGGTCGACATTATGGCGTCCCGGCCAGAAAACAGGTTCACCCGGTTTCCGCTGCTCGCGGAGGTATTCGCCGACGACCTGTCCCGGCTCATGCCCACCCTCGCCGACGACACGCTACGGGCACAGCTGGTGAGCCGCGCTGCCGACGCCGGGTTCGATGACCGGCTGTTCCCCCAGATCGCCCAAGCCGCACAGGACGCCGCCGGACAGACCGGACTGGTCGGCAACGTCGACGACCTTGTCGAGGCCGCGAAGCTCCATTCGTCCGACCGGATGCTCGACATTGCGTTCGACGCGACCACCCGGTCGTCGTTCCAGGAGATGGCCGACGTCGTGTTCCCGTTCTATGACGCCTTCGTGGAGGTCGGCAAGTCGTGGGCCAAAATCGTCCGGGACAACCCGGCCGCGTTCTCCCGCGGTTCGGCGGCGTACACGTCGGCCCGAGGTCAGGGACTGTTCTACGCCAATGAACGTGGCCAGGAAGTGTTTGCCTATCCGGGCGGCGGGCTGGTCGCCAAGGCGCTCGGGATCGAAGCCGGCCGTCCGATCTCTGAGGCGCCGGTCGAAGGGCTGAACCTGGTCACTCAGGGGATCGGGCCAGGGTTCGGCCCGATCGTGCAGTGGGCTGCCGGCGCGTTCGTGCCCGACACGCCCGAAACCCAACAGTTTATGGATCTAGTGAACCCGTACGGCTCGAACGTGGAGAAGCCGTCGGACCTGGCCAACGTCGGCAAACTGCTGTCCGACCTGACCCCAGCATGGATCGAGAAGGCCACCAACGCCCTGACCGGGGGAGATATCGACCCGGTCGCCTACAACAGTGCCGTCGGGGACGTTATTTCGGTGCTGGCCACCACCGGAGCGTACGACCAGACGCCCGAGTCGCAACGCAAACTGATATCGGATGCGAAGAAGGGTGCCCGATGGACGATGTTCCTGCGTGCTGCTTTGCAGATGGGTGCCCCGACCGGCCCGGCTATCGAATGGGAGATACAGACCGACCCGGACGGGGCATACCACCGTCTGGCGACGATGGCGAACGTCTACTACGAACTGTTGCAGGAGACTAACGATCCGCATACGGCAACTATGGCGTTCATCGACCAGTACGGCGTCGAACCGTTCTGGATCGCGCAGGGAAAGACTCGGGAACTGCGGGAGGGGCCACGCACCCGTGAAGGGTGGAACTGGGTACAGCGGCATCGTGATGCGGCCGAGAAGTACCCGGATGTGGTCGGCTATTTCGTCCCGCCCGAAGACCCGCTCGATCAGGGCGACTATGGGGTGTACCGGCAGCGTCTCGCGTCAGGTGAGATCGAAAGCCTCACGCCGGAAGAACAGGCGGCGCTGCCGCCCAAGAACAAGGCCAAACAGATCTACTACGCCTACAAGGACCGGGTTGCGCATCTTCCGACCGGACTGCGTCGTCGGCAAGAGAAGCTGATGCGTGACGCGCTCGAAACCGAGTTCCCTGGCTGGCAGCACGACGTCCCGACCGTGTCCGGGAAGCTGTCAAGGGACGAACGTATCCGGCTTCTGTACGACGCCGTCGAAGATCCGGCGCTGGCGGATTCTCCGGTGACCGAACCGCTGGGCGTGTATCTGACGAAACGGCGGCAGGCGATGGACGAGCTGGCCCGCCGCGAAGCGGCAGGCGGGGCGTCGACGTTGGCGGCCGAAGCGAACCGTGACCTGCGTGAATGGTTGTTCCAGATCGGGCAGGAGCTCGCCGGTATGGATGGTGCGTTCCAAGGGGTGTGGCAGTCCGTGCTGCAAAGCGAGGTCGACCAGTGAGCATCGGCTATCAAGATTTCCTGAACGCCCCGGTCCCGACCGGCGACCCGCAAGAGGCCGAACGGCAACCGATCGGTGGGTACCTCGGGCCAGATCCGACGATTGTGGTCACCCCCGATCAAGTGCCTGACGCACGGGGGATGTCACCGACCGAGCAGGTAGCGGCGTTCCGCCGTCAAGCTGACGATCAACGTGCAGCGCTGTACGAGGGCGAGGACCGGACAGCGTTTTATGAAGGGGAAGAACTTGCGATTCTCGCCGGTCTGACCACCGAAGATCTAACACGGCTTCAACGGCAGCTCCATTCGCTCGGTCTTACCCGTGGGGTGCCGCTGTTTGGTGAGCCGGACGAGTCGACGGCGGCCGGGTTTCGTTACATCCTCAAGATTTCCAACGCAAAACGGGAGCCGTGGAGACAGACGCTCGGCCGGATCTCCACCAACTATGAGGCCGGCGCGTTCGACATGGAAGACGAGACAGCGCCCGGCTATGTGCAGCCTGCCCGCCTGGAACCGGACCCGGCCCGGTTGCGGGTCGACGTCCGCAACTTCGCCGAAGACCGTCTCGGCCGGGACCTGGACGAAGACGAAGTCGACTATCTGACGGCCGCACTCGAAGACTTGGAGGCCGAAAACTTCGAGACGATGGTCGACGCCGACCGTGCCGAGTTCGACGCCCGCCTGGCCGCGCAGGAAGGCGAAGACCAGCAGCTTCCCGACTCGCCCGAGTTTGGTGAGGCGGTGGTCGCCTCCCGGTTCTCGGAGCTGTTCGAGGAACGGTATGCGCCGGAGATCGACATGCGGGGCCGGGTGCAGCAGGGCCGGGTCATCGCCGACCTTGTGGCTGGCGGGGCAGGGATGGCTTCACGTCTGACAGGGGGCGTCTGATGGCGGCCGATCCGCAGGTGGTACAGACAATCATCGACATCGGCAGGCAGCGCGGCTTGGGGGACCGCGAGATCATCGCTGCCCTGTCGACGGGGCTGGTCGAGTCGGGGTTACAGAACGTTTCTCATGGCGACCGGGATTCGTTGGGAGTGTTCCAGCAGCGCCCGTCGCAAGGGTGGGGCACTCCTGCACAGGTGCAGGACGTCGCCTATGCGACCAACAAGTTCTACGACGCCGTATCACAGTTCGACAAGCCGGGTATCTCCGGTGCGGAGCTGGCGGCACGTATCCAACGTCCGGCGGCCCAGTTTCGGGGCCGGTATGCCGACCGTTGGGACGAAGCCCGACGGCTCTACCAGGAATATTCGGGTGGGACACCTTCCGGTGGTGACGGCGCATCACAGATGGGCGGGCCGTTCGACGCGGGGGCCATGTTGGCGCAGGTGTTGGCGACCCTGTCGGACGGGGTGGCGGGCCGCCCATCAGAACAGCGGATCACGCCAGGAGGGTCGCTGTCTGGGTTGACGGGACAGGGGGCGATGCAGGCTGGCGCGGCGATCTTGCAGCAGGCACAGCCGCAGGCCCAGCCGCAAACCCAACCGCAGGGTCCGACCGTCGAAGCCGGGATACAGGATCTTGGGGAGGTTGTCCCCGGCCAGGACGGTGTGCCGGAAGGGCTACAGCAGAACGCTGCCCGTGGCGCGGCGGCCGTCCGCCGGATGTTCGGGTTCGACGGGACGTTGCACGGGGTCGGGCAGCGGGACAACAAGTCTGACCATCCGCACGGCAACGCCATCGACGTGATGACCGGCGACGACGTCGAGCTAGGGCAGCGGATCGCCGACTTTTTTGTCGCCAACGCGCAGGACTTCGGTGTGAAGTATGTGATCTTCGACCAGCGGATCGCGTCGGAGCGGGGCGGCTGGAAGTGGCGGCGGATGGAAGACCGGGGGTCGCCGACCGCGAACCATCGTGACCATCCCCACATTTCGTTCTACGGCTAGGGGACAGTATGGCGCTCAAAGGTGTTCCTCCGGGCGGGGAGCTGTGGAAGATCGGCAAAACCTTCTGGGTGGTGTATTTCGTGCCCGGATCGAAACCGCCTGTCCCGTTGGCGTGGAAGGTCGAATCGGCCGCTGACGCGCAGGCTCTGGCCGGTCCTGGCAATAAGGCGACGCCGGTACGGACGTTCTCGAAGATGTCGGATGCGGCAGCGGAGGGGCTGCTCGACATGGGCACCCGCGCGGAGATCGTCAACATGGCGGACGACCCGTTCGAGACGTTCGTCGAGGACTATCGGGAGCAGGCCCAAGCAAACCCGATTTTGCAGGACGAAGAAGTGTTGGCGCTCTACACCGGAGCGCTGTTGGAGGGCCGCCAGCCGACTCCTGCCGAGCTGACCCAGACCGGCTGGTGGCAAACCCGTTCGGACGCGGAGCGGGAGTGGGCGACCTTGCTGCTCCAAGACCCGGAGACGGCCCGTGACCGTCGCGCCGACCATCACCGTGCTGTTGCACAGATGCTACGTGAGGCTGGGGTGTCGGACGTCCCGGACGAGCTGGTGAAGGTGCTGGGGGACCGTTGGGTGTCGGGGGCTTGGTCCGAGTCGTTCATCACCGACCAGATCCGTGGGGTCGCCGACCCGTATGCCGGGGTGGATTTGACGCAGGAGGTGATCGACGCGGCACGGGGGTTCGATCCGTCCGGTGGGGACGCGACGGCGCTGGCGGGCGGTGCGACGGCGGTGCGTGACCGGGTCCGGCAGATGTATGTGAACCGTGGGCTGGATATCGCCAACCCGGACGAAACCGAAGACGAAGTGTTGGACCGGGTGACGCGGGAGGTGCTTGCCGGCCGGCCGCTGGCTGACGTGCGTCAGTCGTTGGATCGTGCGGCCGGTACCCATCCGGTGACCGGGTCGGACATCACCCGTGCCGGGGAGGAGGATGTCCGTCGGCTGCTGTTGGAGTGGTTGGGGCCGGCGCTCGCTTCGGAGTATGAGGGTCCGTGGGTTCGTAGGTGGGCGTCGGAGTTGCGGAACAACCCGGATGGCGAGACGGAACTGTTGGAGGAGCTTCGGGCCTTGAGGTTGGGGGCGTTCCCGGAGTGGGAGAACGAAAATCTGCGGTATGCGGACGTGGCCCCCACCACCAAAGCGCTGTTCCGGCAGGTGTGGCAGCAGGAGCTGGACGAAACGGACCCGTTCTTCCTGGACGTGCTGCGGATGACCGGCCCTGGCGGGGAGGGGCTTCATGCGGCGTCGCAGCGGCTTCGTCGTGAAGGGCTTACCCGTGGTGTGGGTGGGGTTGTGCAGGGTGTCGCTGAGGGGATCAACCAGGCGACGGGCGGGCTCGTGCGCGAGTCGGTGATTTAGGAGACGACGATGGCGAACAATGCCGATCGGCAGGCGGCAACGTCCCGCGCGTCGGCCCGTGGCCGCATTGAGGCGATCTACCGCAACCGTGGGCTTGAACCACCCCCCAACATCGAACGGCAGATCGACCGGGTCGTCGGGTCGGACGGGTTCCAGTATTTCGATCAGATCCGCTCGCACGCCGACCGCAACCGTCGTGAACAGCTACAACGGCAACGGTTCCAACCGCCAGCTTCCGAATCCGGCGGGGTTGTGTCCCCGCCGACGGGCGCCCCTTCGCCTCCGCCGCAACCGACGCTCAACTATCGGGATTTTGCTCCGCCGTGGATGACCGGCCAGCTCCTCGACCTGTTCGTCGACCAGTGGGCCGCCACGGGTGACGCCAACCTGGCGATGGCTGCTGTACGCCGGTCCTCCGCCTACGACGCCGTGTTTGTCGGCAACCGCCGCGACGACGGCTCCCTGCGGTACACCGAGGGCGAATACCTGTCCACCCGCGATGCGTTCCACGAAACGTTGGGAGAGTTCGGTCTTGGCCAGCCCGACAAGAAGATGGTCGAGTCGCTGTTCGTCAACGACGTGTCTGCCACCGAGTTCTACCGGGGTGTCGAGACCGCCTTTTCGACGTTCACCGAACCCGGAGCCGAACCGCCACAGGCGCTGCTCGACACGTTCCTGGACGTGTTTTCTGGGTCCGGGTCGGCAGTCGACGCACTTCAGGCTGTCCGTGACACGACCGCCTACGACCAGATTTTTGCGGGGAACCGCCGTGCCGACGGCACCCTGCGGATGGCCGAACAGGACTATTACGCCTACAAGCGCGGCTGGCAGTCAACCCTGGCGTCGTACGGGCTCGACCCGACGTTCTTCGAGGGCCGCGGCCGGTTTGTCGGGTCGGTGGAGGCGGACCTGTCGATCCAGGAGTTGACCCAGCGGTTGGAGATGCAGGCCGAACAGATCGTCGACAACCTCGATCAGGTGCAAGAGTTCTATGCATCCAACTACGGGCTGGATGTGACCCGCGAGTCGCTGTTGGGCGCGGCGATCGACCCGGACGTGGAACGAGACGTGCTGCAAGGCAGGATCACCGCGTCGCAGGTCGGTGGTGAGGCGGCGCTGGCAGGGTTCACCCGTAGCGCCCAGCGGGCAGAGCAGTTGGCTCGTGCCGGCCTGACACAGACCCAGGCTCGGCAGGTGTATTCGGCGGCTGCGGAACGAGTCCCCACGTTGCGTGCGCTGGCTGCACGGCATCATGATCCTTTGGGTGAGCTTGGCATCGACGAGTTCGAGGAAGCGTCGGTGCTGGGGGATGCCGAAGCACGCCGCCGTATCGGCCGTCGGCTAGCAGACGAACAGTCGTCGTTCTCCACACGGTCGGACACGCTCACCGACCAGAGAGGCGCGCTAGTCGGGCTCAGACGCCGCTAGAAGACAGAAACCCCCGGCTTCCCCACCGGGGGTGTTCTGTGTGGCCGGCCCTCCTTACGCGCCTACGTCAGCCGGCATGATGAGTGGTGCGGGGCTTTCAGCCGACGGTCGGAGGAGGGCCTTCCCAGGCGAAAGGACGGTGCCCGCAACCTAAAAAACCCGGTAGGCCAACCTCTGCGATATTAGCTCAGCTTGTTTTTGATAAGCAACTCGGGTATCGTTCACTCAGGTTTTGGCCGGGTACGCCTTAGACCCGCCACCGCAAGACCGCGACGTCGGTTTTCGTGCCGTCCGACGTCCGAGGTTCAGGCACCGCAGGTGGGGTTCGTGTAATGCGAGACGGCCACGCTGCCCTCCTCCTCCTTTCGTTTGTTCCTTCCGTCTCGCCGGGCGACATGTGGTGCTCCACGACCCGTGTCCGTACCCGACCTGCGTGGACGTGAGGAGCAGCGCAATGGCAGACGAACAAGAGCCCACCGAAACCCAAGAGTCTGAAGGTTCGGCGCTACGCAAGAAGCTCGAAGAAGTGCTCGCCGAGAACAAGGCTTACAAGGCACGAGAGCGGGAACGGGCGTTCAAGGACGCCGGCTACGACCCGCAGGACGGCCATGGGAAGGCTCTGGCCAAGCTCTATGACGGTGACCCTGATCCTGCTGCGATCGCACAGTTCGCCAAAGACGAGTTCGGCTGGGAACCCCCGGCCGCAACACCGTCTCCGGAACAGCAGCGGGCCGAAGGTGAGCAGCGTCTACAGCAGCTCAACAGCAACGCTCTGCCGCCGCGTGACCCCTCCGACGATGACCTGATCGCAAAGGCCGAAGCCGAAGGCGACTGGCTCACGTTCAACCGTCTGAACGCCCAGAAGCTCCAAAAGGCGCGGGCCTCATAACCTTGGAGGTAGGAGATGGCGACCGTCTCCGCAATCGGCACGAACTACAACCTGCCGCAGTATCACGGCAGGGTCCACCTTCTGACCCCGTCAGACACGCCGTTCACGACGGCGCTGATGGGTACCGCTCCTGGCGGCGGTGAGCTTGAGGCTGCCCGCACGTTCGAGTGGCAGACCGTCGACCTTCGTGCCGCGGCACAGAACACGGTGAAGGACGCCGACCGGGCTGGCACCGGCGAGCACCGTTCGTCCAGCAACGTGTTCAACGTGATCCAGACGCACCGTGAGGACGTCGACCTGGCCTACGAGAAGCTGGCGCAGATCAGCCAGTTCGACGGGCAGAACATCGGCGGGGACAACCCGATCACCGACCCTGAGGCGTTCCAGATCGACCTGATGTGGAAGCAGATCAAGCGGGATATCGAATATTCGGCGATCAACGGCACCTACGAGCTGGGCGACGCTTCTACGGCGTCGAAGACTCGTGGGATTCTCGCGGCGATCTCGACCAACTCGTTCGATTCGTCCGAGGTCGTGGCAACGGTGGACACGTCGGCGGACGACGACGACACGGTCGACACCGATGAGGCGCACGGGCTGTCGGTCGGTGACGACTTCTACTTCACCGACCTGACCGGCGGGTCCAACGTCGAGGAGGACACCCGCTACTACGTGACCGATGTTCCGTCCTCAACGTCGTTCACGTTCTCGGCGACGAAGGGCGGCTCGACCGTCGATTTCGGGTCGGACATCACCGACGGGACCGTCGTCAAGTATGCCGAACCGACCGAGGAATCGGTCGGTGACCTGATGCAGTCCGCATGGGACAACGGCGGGCTTTCCGAGTCGGAGATGGGTCTGCTGATCGTCAACTCTGCGTTGAAGCGGTGGCTGACGAAGGTCTACGTTACCGATCCTGGCCTGGAAACCCGTTCCCGTTCGGTGGGTGGCGCGAACGTTGAGACGATCGACACCGACTTCGGTCGGCTGGGGATCATGCTCAACCGTTTCGTTCCGCAAGGAACCCTCCTGACGGTTTCTCTGGATCAGTGCAAGCCGCACTTCCGCCTGGTCCCTGGCAAGGGCGTGATGTTCGCTGAGCCGACCGCGAAGGCCGGCGCCAGCAACGCTTCGCAGCTGTATGCCTCCTTCGGGTTGGAGTACGGCAACGAGGCGGCCCACGCCAAGGACGTCGGGTTCACCACGAACGCGCCAGTCGCAGCCTGATCCGAAGCTGGGGCGGGCCGGCTTCTCCCTCCGGCCCGCCTTCGGCACATAGGAGGGGTCATGTCGACTGTCGCTGAGGTCACCGACCGGACGTTCCGCGATTTTCTGGTGCCGGCCGACGACCAGCCGATGCGTGCAACGTTGACGTCTGCCGTGTCGAAAACGGAGACGTCGTGGCCGCTGTCGCTGTCGATGTTGGCGCCGGACGAGCAGGACGTGTTGGCGCCCGGTGTGATTGTGGAGGCCGGCTCGGAGCAGGTGCTGGTCACCGACGTGGACGGCAGCACAGCGACGGTGGTGCGGGGCCGGAACGGCACCGAAGCGGCAGCCCACGATTCTGGGTCGCTGGTGGTGTTGGCGCCGCTGTTCGGGCGGGCAACCGTCGTTGAGGCGGTGAAGGATCAGGTCGTTTCGCTGTTCCCGTCGCTGTGGCATGTCGACACGGTCGAGGTGACCACGACCGGCGATTATGTCGAGGTTCCGGCCGAGACGGTCACTCCTGTCCGGTTCCTGGTCGACACCGGCTCACGTTATGTGCCGGTCCAGGTCGATCTGATGACCGATTTTCCTCCGTCCCAGACCGGCAAGGCGGTTGTTCCGCGCGGCTATCTCCCGGCCGGCTACACCGGGTTTTTCACGTTCCGGTCCCGGTTTTGCCGCCCAAGTTTCGACACCGATCCGCTCGGCCAGTTTGGGGTGCAGCCTGGCTGGGAGAGGATCGTGTCTGCCGGCGCTGCGGCGCAGGTGATCCCGCCGAGGGATTCGGGACAGCTTTCGGTCGAGTATGTGACCGAAGCGTTGGAACGTGAGGCGTCTCCGGTGGAGGCCCCGAGGTTTGTGCGGGACGGGCTGCTGCAACTGCGCAGCATCTGGTTGGACGAGGCGGCCCGTGATCTGCGGGCTCAGGACCGGCATCCGACGGTCTACAACCCTGTGGCGTTGCGATGATCCCGACCACGTCCAACGTCTCCCAGCCTCGCAAGTTCGGGTTCGGGTGCGCGCTCGATTCGCACCTGTTCCGGCTGGCGACCGGGTTCGGGCAGCGGGTCACGATCGAGACGGCCCCGTCCGAAGCTCCTCGTGTCGACACGGCGTCGTCGCCGGACGAGATCGTGGACGAGTCGGGCCGGGTGTTCGCCCGCTCCCAGTTCGACGGGGGGGAGGGCCTGTTTCGCGCCCATCAGGACGGTGCTTCCCCGGACAGGTTTTGGGCGTCGAAGGGCGTGTCGGTAGCGCCGGCAGGGTCGGGCGAGTTCCCGGAGGTTCGGCTGGCGAACGACACGTCACGGGTGTTCGCCACGGCAGAGACGGGGCTCCGGGCGGCGACGGACGGCAGTTCGGTGTGGGTGTGTGACGGCACGACGCTGCGTCGCACCGACGATCCGACCGTGGACACTCCGACGTTTTCGGCGGACGACCCGCACGACGAGGACGAACCGACGGACGTGTTGGACGTCGCGGTGTTGGGCGATGAAGTGTTTGCGGCGCTCGGCGCTAACGGTATCCACAAGAAAGATTCGGGAGGTTGGGGCCACTACTCCGATCTGGAAGCGACCCGGATTTGGGCGGTGCAGGGACGGATTGTCGCTGCGAAGGACGAGTCGCTGTACGAGGTGGTGTCGTCGGGGGCGGCCCCTTCGGCGACGACGACGCTTCCTCCGGGCCACAGGTGGACGGGCCTGGCCGATGCGGGCAGTGCGGTGCTGGTGTCGGCCGACGACGGCTACGTGTATGCGTTCACCGACGACGAAGGCACGTTGGCGCTTGCGGGGCAGACCCTGTTCGAGAACGACACCCCGTCGGCAGTCGGTTCCACACAGGGGGTTGTGGCGGTTGGCACGTCGGAAGGGCGGCTGTGGGTCGGGCAGCTCGCCGACTCGTTCACGCTGGCTGGTCTGCGGCTGGTCCGCGAGTGGGACGATGCCTGCCCGTGCCGGATCGTTGGCGGTAGGACGTCGCTGTATACGGCGGTGAAGGACGGCGTCTCCGAGTCGGCGGTGTGGCGTTACGAGCTGTCTACCGGCGGGATCTCCCACTATCTGACGTTGGGTGCGGCCGGCCTGTCGCCGGGGATCGTGTCGGTCGACGGCCGGCTGCTGGTGACTGTGGACGGGTCGGGGGTGTGGCGGCAAGAAACGTCATATGTCGATTCGGGGTTTCTGGTCGGCCCGCTGGGGGACTTCTTTTCGGCATCGAACAAGTCGTGGGTGTCGGCCCGGCTCGAAACGGGCGACATCCCGTCGGGCGGGCAGGTGGAGCTGTTTTACACCACGGACCCGGAGGCGCTGGCAGACCCGGATTCGTCGGCGTGGATACGGGTGATTTCTCGTGCGGCCGGCGACAACGTGACGGACAGGCCGTTGACGAACGTGGTGGCCCGGTCGCTTGCGGGGATGGTCCGTCTGACCCGTGGCGGCGACGACACACCGTCGGTGAGGTCGTTCGCGTTCCGTGCCTATGCGTCGGCGGGGGACGGCGACGTGATCGTGACGTTGCCGGTCAACATTTCGGATCGTGTGGAGCGGCGGGGCCGACATCGGTCGACGGTGCGTGGCCGGGGGTCGGCGACGTACAGCACGTTGAAACAGTTTGAGGGACGGTCGGCGCTGCTGACGCTGTACCGCCCTGGCGAGATGGTGCGGGGGCTGGTCGAAACGGTCGGGGTGCCGGTGGTGGCGCTGACGTCGCGGGGGTCGCCGACGACGGTGGCGGTGGTCACGTTCCGCGGTCAGCGGGTCACGTCGGTGGCGTCCACAACCGGGGTTGGGACGTTTGCTACCGGACGGATGTTTGCTGCCCCGCCGAAGTTTGGAGCGAAGCTATGACGGCTCGTGAAACGAACGTGGGTATCTGGGAGTCGACGCTGGATGGGGCGCTGTCTTCGGGGGCGACCACGATCAACGTGACGTCGACGACCGGGGCGCCGTCGGTGCCGTTCTATGTGGTGATCGACCCGGATGACGACTCGAAACGTGAAGTGATCCTGGTTGACGATTCGACAACGTCGACGTCGCTGGTGCTTACGGCGGATACGTCTCGCGGGCTGGATGGCACGTCGGATGTCGGTCATGATTCGGGTGCGGTGGTCGGGATATATCCGGTGCCGGGCTTGTGGACCGATATCAATGACCGGGTGGACGGCAAGGCTGCGTCGGACCATGACCACGATTCGGACTATGCGGCGACGGCCCATGACCACGACGAGGACTATTCGGCGCTGAACCATACGCACGACGGCCGCTATTACACCGAAACCGAAACGGACGGTCTGCTGGACGACTATCTGCCGCTTGCTGGTGGGACGATGTCTGGGGCGGTGGTGCTGGACGGTTACGACGAACCGGCTGTCGCGCTCGGGAACTTGGGCAGCGCCGAGGAGATCGACTTCGCGGCCGGGTCGGTTCAGACCGGCACGCTAGACGATGACTGCACGATCACGGTGACGGGGGCACCAAGCTCGGGGATCGCCAGGCCGGTGACCCTGATTCTAACTCAGGACGCCACCGGGTCTCGGGCGGTGACCTGGCCAAGTGGCTGGACGTGGTACGGCGAGTCAGAACCATCCGCCTGGGCAGCCTCCACCGAGAAGACCATCACGTTGATCCCGGTTGGTTCCACGGTCCGGGCCTATGTGGCGAGCGAGGTCTAGCCATGCCGCTCGCCTCTGCTCGTGCCGCAGCCCTCGGTGGGTCATCCTCGCCGCTGGAATCTGCGCTGCTGGTGGCGGTAGGCAACGACGGGAAGATCGCCACCTCCCCGGACGGCGCGACCTGGACGCAGCAGACCACCCCGCACTCTGGCCACTACGTCGACGTGTGCTTCTCCCCGGAACTCCAGCTATTCGTCGCGGTCGGGGCTGCCGGGCAGCTTGCCACCTCCACGAACGGGGTCAACTGGGCGGCGCGGACATCCGGGTTCGGCAGCGAAGGAATCCGCAGCGTCGCATGGGGGGCCGAAGCCGAGATGTTCCTCGCCGTTGGCACCAACGGCACCTCTGGCACCTCCTCGGACGGGATCAACTGGACGACCGACGTCAACTTCTCTGCCGACTACGACGCCTGGAGGGTGGCCTGGTCCCCGGCCCTGGAGCTGTTCTGTGTCACGCTGAACCCTGCTGCCGGCAAATCGGTTATCGGACGCACCAGCGACGGCGAGAGCTTCACCCTCGCCACCTCCCTATCGGTGCTCGACGACAGCGACACGGTGCACGGGGTCGCCTGGTCCCCTCATCGTGAGCTGTTCTGTGTCGGCACTGGCACCTCCGAGGCTCGGTTTCTCACCTCGCCGGACGCTGCCACTTGGACGGGTCGCGGCCCATCAGTGCCATCGGTGCCGATCTATGACCTCGCCTGGTCCGAAGACCTGACCTTGTTCGTTGCCACGGGGTTCTTCGGGTCGCTCGCCACATCTCCTTCCGGTACGACCTGGACATCCCGCACTTCCAATCTCGATGGCGATCTTCGCGCCGCCCACTGGTCGGATGACCTCGACCTATTCGTCGTCGGCGGCTCTGGTGGGGACCTCGCCACCTCCACCAACGGCACCTCATGGACGGCTCGCACCTCCTCGTTCTCCACCACTCAAATCAACGCCATCACATCGGGGGCACCGGCATGACGTCCATCGGCCCCTTCACCATCACCGGCGACCCGACCGACGACCATCTCGCCGAGGTCCGCCACATCCTGTCATTGGACTTCCCGTGGCATGTCCTCTGCACCCGCGACTTCGGGATCTACTTCGACATCGACGCCACCTACCAAACAGGCGGGATTCTGCGTGGCACCACCATCAACATCTGGGGGCCATACCAGCCTCCGCATCACCACCGTTCGATCCGGTGGGCACTCGCACACGAGATCGGGCACTGTGTCGATTCGGTCATCTTCCGCCAGCAGCCGTCGATCCGTAACTCTCTCCATGCGATCTTCCACAACTTCGCCCCCGGCCACGACCACCTTCGTCAGACCCGTGACCTGCCGAAGTCGCCTGGCCCTTCCCATGATCCGCATGGCTGGTCGAACTCGGGCCGCACCCCCCACGACCGGGCTGGCGGGGAGGCGTTCGCCGAGTGGTTCGCCTCTTTTCTCGGCACCCATTCCCGTACCAGCTATGGGGGGCACCACAACTGGAAGTCTTCTGCCCAGCAGACCGCTATCGAGGAGATCGTCATGTCGGCCGTCGAAGACATCGACCTGTATACGGACGTGCCTAAGGGGCATACCCACCGGGACGGTATCCATTGGGCTGCCGGCCAGGGGCTTGTTCAGGGGTTCCCGGATGGGACGTTCCGGCCTGACGAGCCGGTGTCACGCGCCCAGCTTTGTACGGTGCTTCACAATCAGGAGCGGTCATGAATGGCGACCATGACGTCCAGCTTGCACGGCTCGACGAACGCGACCGGGCGCTCGATCGCCGCCTGTCCGGGATGGAAACAAAGCTGGACATTGTTGTGAAGCAGGTGACCGACCTTCGGGTGCGGGTAGCGGGCTGGTCTGCGCTGGTGGGCGGTTTGACGTCGCTGGTGGTCGCGGTTGTTTCGCAGGCGGTGAGGACGTGAGCTGGAAGGCATGGCAGCTCGACCCGCCAACGTTGGCGGTGTGGGTGTGGATCGTCTGGTTCGCGGTGTGGGAGACGGTCGCGCTAGCACGGTCCGACTATTACGCGACGTTCACGGCCCATCTTCGGCCGCTGTTTGTCGAACTTCCGTTGACATGGTGGATCGGTATCGGCCTATACGGATGGTTGGGTGTCCACATTTTTGTGCCGGCGTTAGAACGGTGGATTCTTGAGGTCATCACATGAGCTGGCGGCTGGCACGGTCGATCGTTCAGCTCCAAAGGGAGCTTGACGTCCGGTGGCCCGACCGTGTCAAGCCGGACTGGACTATCGGCGACGCCGACCATAAGGGCCGTCCGTCGGACCACAATCCAAACGAGGTGGGGGTGGTGACCGCGATAGACGTCCGGTCACATATGGCCGAGCTGGCCGACCTGCTGATCCGGTCCAAAGACCCGCGCATCAAGTATGTGATCTTCGACGGCCGGATCTTTTCGTCGACGGTGGCGCCGTGGCGGTGGCGGCCGTATGTCGGGTCGAATCCGCACCGTACCCATCTGCATCTTTCGGTTGATGGGCCGTATGATGATGTGAGCCCGTGGGGGATTGGAGACGATATGGCTCTGTCGGACGAGGATTTGGGGAAGATCCGTGAGGTGGTGCGGTCGGAGATTGCTACGACCGAATCGTTGTCCCGTCAGGTTCTCAAGGCGGTCGGGTTTCATGGCGGAAAGATTCGTCGTGGGGTGCGGGCGCTGTTGGGGCTGGTGGGGATAAAAGTTCACGACGGACCATAGGAGACAATAATGGCCACCCTCAGCATGTTCTGGTTCGGGAAGGGTCTCGAACATTTCCTGGCGGGCGATATCGATTGGGAGTCGGACACGATCAAGGTTGCTCTGATGACCGGGTCGTTCTCGCCGACTCAGGCAACCGACGAGTTTTTCAACTCGCTGTCGAACGAGGTGTCGGGCGAGAGTGAGGGGTATACGTCTGGTGGTGAGACGTTGGCGAATGCGGCGCTGTCGTATGCGTCGCGGGTGGTGACGTTGGATGCGGATGATGTGTCGTTCGATGATGCCGGGTCGTCGGAGATCACTGCGCAGTATGCGGTGGTTTATGTGGCTGGGGACACTCCTGGCACGAACGATTTCCTGATCGGTTATGGGTCGTTGGAGTCTGCGGAGACGTCGTCGGGTGCGCCGTGGACGATTGCGTGGAATGCGTCGGGGATTCTGTCGGCGACGGCCACTGAGGACGCCTGATGGCGTATGCGGACGAGGTGCTGGCCGACTCTCCGGCGTGGTATCTGCGGCTCGGGGAGTCGTCTGGTGCGCCGCAGGACTCGTCGGGGAACGGACGTCACGGCTCGATCAGCGGCACTCCTACCCAGAATGTGACGGGGCTGCTTGCCGGGGATGCTGATACAGCCATCGAGTTCGACAACGACGGCTACATCGAGGTCGGCCAATCGTCGGGGGACGACTCGAATAACTACACCGCCGAAGCGTGGTTCAAGGGCGACTCCCTCGTCAACGACATCGAGCTGGTGAACCGGGACGAGTCCGGCTCCTCGAAGCGGTTCTCGCTAAAGCTGGACGACACCGGCGTGGTCGAGTTCGGCGTGTACGAATCGAACGGGTCTGCGGTCGAGATCGCCAGCCCGGCAAGCAACTACAACGACGGGGAGATTCACCATGCCGTCGGAGTGATGGAGGGGTCCTCGCCGACGTCGGGCGGGACGATCACCTTGTACATCGACGGCGAGTCCGTCGCGTCGGACACGTTGAGCAGTCGCTATTCCAGCGGATCGCCGCCATTTCAGATTGGCGGGTTCCGTGACGCTCCCGACGCGATCGGTGTCGTGGACGAGGTCGCGTTCTACCGCACAGCAC
>CAYRNE010000016.1:0-17018 GCA_964425245.1 uncultured Devosia sp. | reverse complement strand
TGCTCGCGCTCAACGCCTCGGTCGAGGCCGCCCGCGCCGGCGAGGCCGGCAAGGGTTTCGCGGTGGTCGCCCTCGAGGTGCGGCGGCTGGCGCAGTCGGCAGCCGAGGCGAGCAAGCAGATCAAGACGCTCATCGAGCAGAGTGTCGACGAGGTGGCGGGCGGCAGCCGGCTGGTGGCCGAGGCCGTCGAGAGGCTGGGCGCGATCCTCGAGGCGGCGCGCCTGAGCACCGGGCTCATGGAAGCCATTGCGGGTGAAAGCCGGGCGCAGGCGACGGCCATCGCCGAGGTCAACAGAGCCGTGCGCGACATGCACGACATGACGCAGCACAATGCGGCACTGGTCGAACAGACGAACGCGGCGATCGAGCAGACCGAGAGCCAGGCAAGCGAGCTCGATGCGATCGTCGATGTCTTCGCCCTGGAGGCGGACGAGGCGCGCGGCCGGGTCGAAGCGGCGGCCTGACTGCGGGTCGCGGGAACGAGCTGGGTCCCCTGACCGCCCGCGGGCCGCAGCTAATAAGTAAGAGACAATTAGTCATATCGATCTAGCATCCCTCCCCGCGGGGAACATGCCTCGGTCACGCATGCCCGTGGTCCAATTGGGGGGTTCGATGGGTCTCATTCCGCAGCTCAGGATCGCGCACAAGCTGCCGCTGGCGCTGATTGGATCCGGTCTCGTGATCGGCGCCGGAATCGGCATCGTCAGCTATCTCCTGAGTGCTTCGGTCATGGGCGACATGACGATGATGCGGCTCGAATCGATCGCGATCGAACGGGCGGAGAAAGTCGAAAGCTATCTCGAGGGTCTCGCAGCCAATGTGACGCGGCTCGCCGGCACGGACCTCGGCCAGAAGGCCGCTGCGAACTTCGAGACCAACTTCTCGCAGGCCGACAATCTCGGCTCCGCCATCCGCGAAGCCTTTATCACCATGAACCCGCACCCGGAGGGCGAGCGGGACCAGCTCGACATTTCCGAATACAAGTTCAACTACAATTTCAATCACAGCGCGCTGCATCCGGGCCTCAGATCCGAAGCCAGGGCGCGCGGCTACCAGGACGTCTTCGTCGTCAACCCGACCGGCCACGTGCTCTACAGCGTCCACAAGCGCGACGAACTCGGCACCAATCTCAGCGAGGGGGCGGGTCCCTATGCCGACACCGGCCTCGGCCGGGCGTATCGCGCGGCGCTCGCCAGCATGGAGGCGGGACGCATCTTCTTTGCGGACGATGTGTCCTACGCGCCGCTCGGCGGAGTGCCGGCGCGGTTCGTCTCGGCGCCCGTCGCCAGTCCGGCCGGTGATTTCATCGGCGTCATCGTCGTCGAGTTGCCCCCCCACAGCATCGACGAGGCCATGGCGTCGCGGAACGGGCTCGGCGAAACCGGCGAAGCCTTCATCGTCGGTGCAGACGGCAGACTCCGCAGCGACTCGATCTTCACCGAGGAGAACGACACGCTGATCGCCGAATTCCGGTCGCCTGAAGTCGATGCGGCGCTCGGCGGCCGCGTCGGCCAGGGAACGGTCGCGAACCATCGCGGCATGGAAATGCTGGCGACCGCGGTCCCGGTCAACGTGCTGGGCAACGACTGGGCGCTGGTGACGCTCATCGGGGCGGACGAGGCGATGGCCCCCGTCGTCGACCTGCGCAACCTCCTCGTCGGCATCGGCGTCGCACTCCTCGCCGGCATCGCCGTCGTCGGATACTTCCTCTCGCGCAGCATCACGTTGCCCATCAGCCGGTTGACCGAAACCATGGATACGCTCGCCAAGGGCGACCTCACGGTCGAGGTCGGCGGCGCGGACCGCAGGGACGAACTGGGCGCCATGTCGGCTGCCGTGCAGGTGTTCAAGGAGAATGCCCGGAAGGTCCAGGAGATGACGGAGGGAGAGCGTGCGGCATCGGAGCGGCGTCGTGTTGAGCGGACGACGATGATGCAGGAGCTGCAGCGCTCGTTCGGGGAGGTTGTTGATTCGGCGATTGCGGGGGACTTCAGCCGGCGGGTTGAGGCGAACTTCGCCGACCCCGAGCTCAACCGGCTGGCGGCAAGCGTGAACACGCTGGTTGAGACGGTGGAGCGGGGGCTCGGGGATACGGGCGAGGTGCTGTCGGCGCTCGCCGATGCCGATCTCACCCGGCGCATGGAAGGAGATTACCAGGGGGCCTTCGCGCAGCTGCGCGACGACATGAACGCGGTAGCCGAGAAGCTGAGCGCGGTGGTGGGGCGGCTCAAGGGCACGTCGCGGACGCTGAAGACGGCGACCGGGGAGATACTGTCGGGGGCCAACGACCTGAGCGAGAGAACCACCAAGCAGGCGGCGACGATCGAGGAGACGTCGGCGACGATGGAACAGCTGGCGGCCACGGTGATGCAGAACGCGGAACGGGCGCGGGAAGCGAGCGAGGTGGCGGCCGGGGTGACGCGCACGGCCGAGCAGGGCGGGCAGGTTATGGGCCAGGCCACCGAGGCCATGGAGCGGATCACCAGTTCCTCGGGCAAGATCAGTAACATCATCGGTCTGATCGACGACATCGCGTTCCAGACCAATCTGCTGGCGCTCAACGCGTCGGTGGAAGCGGCCCGCGCCGGGGAAGCGGGCAAGGGCTTCGCCGTTGTGGCGGTCGAGGTGCGTCGTCTGGCGCAGTCGGCGGCGGAAGCCTCCTCGGAGGTGAAGGCGCTGATCGAGCAGAGTGCGTCGGAGGTGAAGGGCGGCTCGAAGCTGGTGGCGGAGGCGGCCGAGAAGCTGGTCGCCATGCTGGAAGCGGCCCGGGCCTCGAATGCGCTGATGATGGGGATCGCCAAGGACAGCCGGGACCAGGCGGCCTCGATCGAGGAAGTGAACGCGGCGGTCCGCCAGCTGGACGAGATGACGCAGCACAACGCCGCCCTCGTCGAACAAACCAATGCGGCCATCGAGCAGACCGAGGCGCAGGCCAACGAGCTCGACGAAATCGTCGCGGTGTTCACGCTCAGCGAGGAGGATGCGCTGCGGCCCGCCGGCCTGCCGCCCCAGAGGGCCGAACCCGCCCCCTCGCTCAAGGGCGGCATCAAAACCCTCCAGGACAAGGTCCGATCCGCCGCAAGGTCATACCTCGCCAGAGGCAATACCGCCATCGACGAGCAATGGTCGGAGTTTTGAGACGTGCCGGTCCCGATCAGCGGGGAGCAGACGCACCGGGGCGGGCGCCGCCGCCGGCCATGGGTAACAATGCGTAATTAGAAATTAATCTAACGCGGGCTATGTTTCCGCAGTTTCCCGCGACCCCAGGGGGAGGGTGTCGCCGAACGCGCGAGCAGGCCTTCTCGGCGTTTCCGCGTCAGTTCCTTCTCAGCCAGGGCGCTTCAGCATGGAGCCCGCGCCAGGATGGGACTTCTTCCCAAACTCAAGATCGCCCACAAGCTGCCGCTGGCGGTTATCGGGTCCGGCCTCCTGTTCGGGGCGGGCATCGGTTGCGTCAGTTACGTCATCGGCTCGTCGATCATCGAGCAGATGTCGCAGCGCCAGCTGCAGACGGTGGCCGTCGAACGGGCGCGGGAGTTCCACACCTATCTCGAGACCATCGAGGCCGATCTCGTCAATTCCTCGATCGGTGACGGGGTGACCACGGCGGTCCGCGACCTCGGCATCGCCTGGATGCAGTTCAGCACCGGACGGCAGCCCGTCGATCCCGCCCAGACGCTGCGCTCGGTCTATATCGACAACAACCCGCATCCGCCGGGCGAGCGGCAGGCGCTCGACATCAGCACGTCCAAACCGTCGCCCTACGATTTCTTTCATTCGAAGCTCCACCCCGGCATGCGGCGGCAGCTCGAAGTGCGCGGCTATTCCGATCTCTACTTCATCGACAAGACCGGCAACGTCGTCTACTCGGTGATGAAACTCGACGATTTCGCGACGAACCTCAACGACGGGCCCTATGCCGGTACCGGCCTCGGCCGGGCCTATGCCCGTGCCGCCGCACTGACCGAGCCGGGGCAGGTGGCCTACGAGGACATGAGCCCTTACGCGCCGAGCGGCGGCGCGCCGTCGAGCTTCATTGCCTCGCCGGTCTTCGACCAGGCGAGCAAACAGTTCATCGGCGTCATGGCGATCCAGATGCCGATCGCACCCCTCAATGCCATGATGCAGAACACCGCCAATCTCGGCGAGACCGGCGAGAGCTTCTTTGTCGGCGCCGATCACCTGATGCGGTCGGATTCGGTGTTCAGCGACGGGGACGACACGCTGCGGACCACCTATGACAGTCCGCTCGTCGACGCTGCTCTTGCCGGCGAAGTCGCGCAGGGCCGTACCGTCGGGTATCGCGGCATGCCGATGCTCGCGACCGCGACGCCCATCGAGTTCAACGGCGCCGAATGGGCGATTGTGACGACCATCGGCGAAGCCGAGGCTTTCGCGCCCATCGACAACCTGCGCAATACGATGCTGGCGATCGGGGCAGGTCTCCTGATCGTCGCGGCGGCGAGCGGCGCGCTGTTCTCGCTCAACATCACCCGCCCGATCACGCGGCTGACCGGGACCATGGGAAGGCTTGCCGGCGGCGATCACGATGCGGCTGTCGAGGGCACGACGCGCGACGACGAGATCGGCGAAATGGCGCGCGCCGTCGAAGTATTCCGGCAGAACGGACTGAAAATCGCGGAGATGACGGAGGGAGAGCGTGCGGCATCGGAGCGGCGTCGTGTTGAGCGGACGACGATGATGCAGGAGCTGCAGCGCTCGTTCGGGGAGGTTGTTGATTCGGCGATTGCGGGGGACTTCAGCCGGCGGGTTGAGGCGAACTTCGCCGACCCCGAGCTCAACCGGCTGGCGGCAAGCGTGAACACGCTGGTTGAGACGGTGGAGCGGGGGCTCGGGGATACGGGCGAGGTGCTGTCGGCGCTCGCCGATGCCGATCTCACCCGGCGCATGGAAGGAGATTACCAGGGGGCCTTCGCGCAGCTGCGCGACGACATGAACGCGGTAGCCGAGAAGCTGAGCGCGGTGGTGGGGCGGCTCAAGGGCACGTCGCGGACGCTGAAGACGGCGACCGGGGAGATACTGTCGGGGGCCAACGACCTGAGCGAGAGAACCACCAAGCAGGCGGCGACGATCGAGGAGACGTCGGCGACGATGGAACAGCTGGCGGCCACGGTGATGCAGAACGCGGAACGGGCGCGGGAAGCGAGCGAGGTGGCGGCCGGGGTGACGCGCACGGCCGAGCAGGGCGGGCAGGTTATGGGCCAGGCCACCGAGGCCATGGAGCGGATCACCAGTTCCTCGGGCAAGATCAGTAACATCATCGGTCTGATCGACGACATCGCGTTCCAGACCAATCTGCTGGCGCTCAACGCGTCGGTGGAAGCGGCCCGCGCCGGGGAAGCGGGCAAGGGCTTCGCCGTTGTGGCGGTCGAGGTGCGTCGTCTGGCGCAGTCGGCGGCGGAAGCCTCCTCGGAGGTGAAGGCGCTGATCGAGCAGAGTGCGTCGGAGGTGAAGGGCGGCTCGAAGCTGGTGGCGGAGGCGGCCGAGAAGCTGGTCGCCATGCTGGAAGCGGCCCGGGCCTCGAATGCGCTGATGATGGGGATCGCCAAGGACAGCCGGGACCAGGCGGCCTCGATCGAGGAAGTGAACGCGGCGGTCCGCCAGCTGGACGAGATGACGCAGCACAACGCCGCCCTCGTCGAACAAACCAATGCGGCCATCGAGCAGACCGAGGCGCAGGCCAACGAGCTCGACGAAATCGTCGCGGTGTTCACGCTCAGCGAGGAGGATGCGCTGCGGCCCGCCGGCCTGCCGCCCCAGAGGGCCGAACCCGCCCCCTCGCTCAAGGGCGGCATCAAAACCCTCCAGGACAAGGTCCGATCCGCCGCAAGGTCATACCTCGCCAGAGGCAATACCGCCATCGACGAGCAATGGTCGGAGTCCCAGGGGGACTCCTGACAGGCTCTGTCATGGCCCGGCGATAGGGACGTCCGAACCGACCGGAGATGTCCCATGCCGCTGCCAGCTGCCGAACTCGCCGAGCTCCTCGGGCGCGTGCCTCCCGAAGTCGCGAAGCTCGCCCGGCGGCTGCTCGACCTGCTCGCCGAGATCCGGCCCGACCTCACCCCGGCCATCAGGTCCGGCTGGGGAACGGTCAACTTCCGGCATCCGCGGGCGGGCTTCGTCTGTTCGGTCTTTCCCGCCGCCGACCATGTCTCCCTCATCTTCGAGCACGGCCGCCTGCTCGACAGCCCGCTGCTCAAGGGTGACGGCAAGGTGAAGCGGGTCCGCTGGATCGAGCTTCGGACGGGAGACGATGTTCCGGTGGACGAGATCGCGATCCTGCTCGCCGAGGCCATTGCCATGCGCGCCTGAGCCGCTAATGAAGCGGGCGAGGGAGAACTGCCATGGCCCGCATCGGTCTCGTCGCGCACGACGACAAGAAGGACGACCTCGTCGCCTGGGCGAAAGCCAACAGGAAGAAGCTGGCAAAACACGAGCTCTGGGCGACCGGTACGTCCGGCGGCCGGGTCATCGAAGGCACGGGCCTCGCCCTCACGCTCCTCAAGAGCGGGCCGCTCGGCGGCGACGCGCAACTCGGCGCCATGATCGCCGAGGGCCGGCTCGACGCGCTGATCTTTTTCCAGGACCCGCTCACGGCCATGCCGCACGATGTCGACATCAAGTCGCTGACGCGGCTCGCGACGCTCTACGACATCGCCTTCGCCCCCAACCGGCGGACTGCCGATGCGGTCCTCGCGGCGCTTTAGGTCCTCTCGACCCGCGGGCTCCCCGGGGCGGAAAAAATGGCTTCCGCGGCCATTTTGACCATCCGGTCAAGGTTGACCGGGCGCGGCGCTTGTGAACAGATGCCGCGGAATCCGGCGGGGGCCGGACCAACCATTTAGACTATTCTGTCAGGACGGAACGGGTGACTTTCGACGCCGTCATCGACGTCAGGAACGTCAGCAAGCATTTCGGCGGGCTCGCGGCGGTCAGCGATTGCTCGCTCAAGGTCGAGCGCGGGTCCATCACGGGATTGATCGGGCCGAACGGGGCAGGAAAATCGACGCTGTTCAACCTCGTCGCGGGGAACCTCGTCCCCGACAGCGGGCGCATCATCTTCGATGGCGCGGACGTTACCGGGCTCAAGCCGCATCAGCTTTTTCATCGCGGCATGTTGCGCACCTTCCAGATCGCGCACGAATTCTCGAACATGACGGCGCTCGAGAACCTGATGATGGTGCCGCCGCAGCAGCCGGGGGAGAACCTCCTCACAGCCTGGACCAATCCGGGGGCGGTCCGGAGCGCCGAGCTCAAGGTCCGGCAAAAGGCACAGGACGTCATCGATTTCCTGAAGCTCGGGCACGTCAGGAACGAGCTCGCCGGCAACCTGTCGGGCGGCCAGAAAAAACTGCTCGAACTGGGCCGTACGATGATGGTCGACGCCAAGGTCGTGCTGCTCGACGAGGTCGCCGCCGGCGTCAACCGCACGCTCATGCAGGACCTTGCCGCCAATATCGAGCGGATGAACCAGGAACTCGGCTACACCTTCTTCGTCATCGAGCACGACATGGACCTGATCGGGCGGCTCTGCGATCCGGTCATCGTCATGGCGCAGGGCACGGTCATCGCCCAGGGGCCGATGAGCGAGCTGCGCTCCAATCCGGAGATCATCGAGGCCTATTTCGGCACCCCCGTGGAGGCCGCCTAGATGAGCCTCATCGAGGTCAAGGACCTCGTCGCCGGCTATGGCGGCGCGCCTATCCTCAACGGCGTCTCGATCGCCATCGAGCAGTCCGACATCGGGGTGATCGTCGGTCCCAACGGCGCCGGCAAGTCGACGACGCTCAAGGCGATCTTCGGGCTGATCACCGTTTCCGCGGGCGCCATCCTGTTCGACGGCGAGGACATCACCAATTCGCTGCCGGATCGTCTCGTGCCCAGGGGCCTCAGCTTCGTGCCGCAGGAAAAGAACGTCTTCACCTCGATGACGGTGCAGGAAAACCTCGAGATGGGCGCCTTCACGCGGCGGGACGACTTCTCGCCGACGCTCGAATGGGTCTACGGGATGTTTCCGGTGCTGAGGGAAAAGCGCAGGCAGCCGGCGGGCGAACTCTCGGGCGGGCAGCGCCAGATGGTTGCCATGGGCCGCGCGCTAATGAGCCAGCCGCGACTGCTATTGCTCGATGAGCCCTCGGCCGGCCTCAGCCCACGTTACGTGATCGAAATCTTCGAGCAGATCGTCAAGGTCAACAAGGAGGGCGTCGCGATCCTCATGGTCGAGCAGAATGCACGGCAGGCGCTGGCCTTCGCGTCGCGCGGCTTCGTGCTCGCGGGCGGGCAGAACCTCTTTACCGGCACCGGGCGGGAGCTCATCGAGGATCCCGAGGTCGCGAGGAGCTTCCTCGGCGGGGAGACGGCGCATTGAACGAGCTGATCTTCTTCTTCAATACCGTGCTCGTGTCCGGGGTCGTCCTCGGCTCCATCTATGCACTGGGCGCCATCGGCGTGACGCTGATCTTCGGCATCCTCCGCTTCGCGCACTTCGCCCACGGCGACATGATGACGATGGGCGGCTTCATCGCCTTCCTCCTCGCCGCGGGCGCTTCCGCCCTCGGTATCACGCTGGCACCGTGGATTCCGACAGGCTTCCTCGTGCTGCCGATCGCCATGGTGATCGCGGCGGCCGTCGCGCTCGGCATCGACAAAGGCTTCTACGCTCCGCTCAGGGCTCGTGGCGCGCGGCCGGTGACGCTGCTGATCGCCTCGATCGGCGTCACGATGATCATCCAGGGCCTCATCCGCCTGTTCTTCGGCACCGACACCTATACCTTCTTCGCGAACGAGCCCAAGCAGCTCATCCGCATCGACGTGCCGCTCGAGGGCGTGACCCGCACCATCAACTTCACCCAGCCGCAGGTGCTGATGGTGGTGGTCACCGTGATCGCCGTCGCGGTGCTCCACTACTTCCTGACGCGCACGCGGCTCGGCAAGGCCATGCGCGCCATGGCGGACAATGCCGACCTGGCGCAGGTTTCGGGCATCAACACCAAGCTCGTCGTCCGGGTCACGTGGGTCATTGCGGGATCGCTCGCCTGCCTCGCCGGCACCATGCTCGCGCTCGATGTGACGCTGAAGCCGGACCTGGCGTTCAACATCGTCCTGCCGATCTTCGCGGCCGCCATCGTGGGCGGTCTCGGGCAGGCCTATGGCGCGATCGCCGGCGGCTTCCTCATCGGCTTCGCCGAGACCCTCGCCATCTTCAACTGGTCCGTCCTGCTGCGGCCGTTCCGCGAGGTCCTGCCCTTCGCCATCCCGCCCGACCTTTCGATCGTTCCCACCGAATACAAGCTCACCGTCGCCTTCGTGATCCTTGTCATCGTCCTGCTCTGGCGGCCGACCGGCATCTTCAAGGGAGCCTCGACGTGATCCTGCAGCGCTCCCTCATCCTCTTCGCCTTCCTGTTCGCGCTGTTCTTCGGCCTCGGCCTCGTCCTCGGTGCGGCAAATATCACGCTGCTCATGGTGCAGGCCTTCGCCCATGCGCTGATCGTCCTCGGGCTCAACATCCAGTGGGGCTACGGCGGATTGTTCAACTTCGGCATCATGGGCTTCCTCATGCTCGGCGGCGCCGCGGTGACCTTCATCTCCTATCCGGTCAACCCGAGCTTCTGGGGGTCGGAGGGGCCGTGGATGCTGGCCCGGGCGCTCCTCGCCTTTGCTGCGGGCGCGCTTCTCGTCGTCGGCGCCAACCGGGCCGAGCGCTTCGGAATAAGGGGACGCTGGAAGACCGCCGCCGTCGTCGCCGCATGGGCCGTCGCCTACATCATCTACCGCAGCCAGATCGATCCGGCCGCCGCCTATATCGAGGAGAACGCCGGCTTTGTCGGCGGGCTCGGGCTCCATCCCGTGCTCGGCTGGGCCTTCGGCGGCCTTGCCGCCGCGGGCGTCGCCTACGTCATCGGGCGCATCTGCCTCGGGCTCAGGACCGACTATCTCGCCATTGCGACGATCGGCATTTCGGAAATCCTGCGCGCGCTGCTCAAGAACATGGAATGGCTTACGCGCGGAACGCTGACGGTTTCGCCGATCCCGTGGCCGACGCCGCTGCCGCAGCAATTGCAGGCGCAGGGCGTCCCGATCACCGATTCCTTCGTCTGGTCGCGCCTTGCCTTCCTCGCTGTCGTCATCGCCATCGTGGCGCTCGTCTTCTTTTTGATCCAGCGGGCCTATGGCGGCCCCTGGGGCCGCATGATGCGCGCCATCCGCGACAATCACATCGCGGCGGGCTCCATGGGCAAGAACGTCACCGGCCGCCAGCTCGAGGTCTTCATCCTCGGCTCGGTGCTGATGGGCATCGGCGGCGCGATCCTCGTGTCCTTTGCCCAGATCTACGATCCGGGTGCCTACCAGCCGATCAACCAGACCTTTCTCATCTGGGTAATGGTCATCGTCGGCGGCGCCGGCAACAACTGGGGCGCGCTGTTCGGGGCGCTCCTCATCTACATCGCTTGGATGATCTCCGATCCGGTGGCGCAGGCGCTGTTTACGACGATCAGCAACTGGTCGAGCGACATGGGCTGGGGCGCCATCCCGGAAATCCAGTCGCGCGCCAGTCAGATGCGCGTGCTCGTCCTCGGCATCGTCATCACCCTAGCGCTGCGTTTCGCGCCGCGCGGCATGATCCCCGAGGTCGTGAAACGCGAGGGCTGAGGTTCATCGGCCCCGCGCCAGCGCAAAAGGAAAGGCCCGGGATCGCTCCCGGGCCTCGCTGTTGCTGAGCCTCTGTCCGATTACTGGACGGGACCCTTCTCGACGAAAGCGCCGTTCTCCCAGGCCACCTCGACGATGATGCCGTCGACGTCGCCGTTGTCATCGAAGTCGAGCGGGCCGCCCGCGCCCTCGTAGTCGATGTCGCCACCGGCAGCGAGAATTTCGACGGCCTTCTGCCACTCGCCGGGGAGGATCTTCTCGCCCGGGGGCGAGGCGACCTCACGCAGCGCTGCGCTCAGCCCCTCACGGGAGGCCGAACCGTTCTTCTGGACGGCAAGCGCAAGCAGGAACCCGGCGTCGTAGGCCTGCGGCGCATAGGTCGCAGCGGGGTCCTGGCCGGCTTCGGTCGCGAGGTTGGCATAGACTTCGGCGGACTCGCCGGCATAGGCGCCGGCGCGGGTCGCAATGAAGTTGTCGACATTGGCGCCGGCGAGCGCGTCGCCGATCATGCCGTCACCGCCGATATAGGTGGTGAAGTTGCCGCTCTCGTTGGCCTGCTGCGTGATCGTCAGGCCCGAGCCCGAAATGTAGGCCAGGACCACGAGGTTCTGCGAGCCGCCAGCGGCGAGCTGGCCGAGTTCGGCGCGGTAGTCTGCCTTGCCGTCCTCATGCGCGATGTTGACCGAGACGGTGCCGCCGTTCGCCTCGAACTGCTGGACGAAGACGTCCGCCAGTCCCTTGCCGTAGTCGTTGTTGACGTAGGTCAGAGCGACGTCGGTGATGCCCTTCTGCGTCAGGAGGTCGGCGAGCTTCACGCCCTGGAAGGCGTCGGACGGGGTGGTGCGGAAGACGAGGTCGTTGTCTTCGAGGGTGGTCAGCGCCGGAGCGGTGGCCGACGGCGAGATCTGGACGACACCGCCCGGGATGCCGGCGGCGGTCGCGGCGCCGATGGTCGCGCCGGTGCAGAAGGCGCCAACCATGCCGGTGACCTGGTCGGTGTTCACCAGCTTGTCCGCGGCAGGACCGGCAACCGAAGGATCGCAGGCGCTGTCGCCGGTGACCGACTGAATCTGGCCGCCGCCGAGAATGCCGCCCTGGGCGTTGACATGGTCGAAGGCGAGCTGGGCGCCGGCGACGATCGGCGGCGCGAGGCTTTCGATCGGGCCGGTGATGTCCCCGAGGATACCCAGCTTCACGTCTTCGGCCAGCGCCGGCGCGGCAAGGGTAAGCGCCGACGCGGCGACCGCGAGGCCGAGGAGTGTCTTTGATCTGTTCATGATGTCCCTCTGTACTGGTTGCGTTTCGCCCGTTGGAAACCGGGCGTTCTGGTTGGCGCAACTGCGATCCGGGGGCGACCAAAGCGCCCCGCTGCCCGGATATTGCATATTTGATCCAGTTGAGTCACCGGGTTTTGATCGCCCGGTCAAAATCCTTGCTTCGGTTGCTTAACGGCATGGCGGGTCTATAACCTCGGCCGCCGATGCACGTCTTTGCCCGCCTCCAGCCTCATGCCATCCGCCGTGTGCTCTGGGCGCTCGCGATTGCCGTGGCGTCATCGGCTGCCGGTGTGGCGTCGGCCCAGCAGGAGCCCTCGATCGAAGTGCTCGAGACGCCGTCGCAGCCGGCCAGCGAGTCGGTTGTTCAGGAACCGGCGCCGCCGCCGCCCTGCGGCACGCAGCCCATCACAATGGCCCGCATGCAATGGCCCAGTTCCGCGCTCCTCACCGAGGTCCATGCCCGCATCCTCGGCGAGCACTTCTCCTGCGAGGTGCGCATCCAGGAGACCGACATGGCCACGGCCGGTTCCTCGATGGGCGCCAACGGGCAGCCGGCGGTCGCACCGGAAATGTGGATTTCCCGGATCGCCGACATCTGGAATGCGGCGATTAACGCGCAGCAGGTGCGCCAGGGCGGGACGAGCTACGCCGAGGCCGTGTTCGAGGGCTGGTTCGTGCCCGATTATGCGGTGCAGCAATGGCCGGAGATCGTCACGATCGAAGGTTTGCGCACGCGGGCCACCGAGCTTGCCGGTCCCGGCCGCAGGCCGAAGTTCATTACCTGTCCGATCGACTGGGCATGCCACGTCATCAACCGCAACCTGCTCCGCGCGCACGGGCTCGAGGGCCTGTTCGAGGTGATCGAACCGGCAAACCGCTTCGAGCTCGACACGCTGATCGCCGAGGCGGTGGGCCGCCGGGACCCGATCGTCTTCTACTACTGGCAGCCCAATGCGATCCTCGCCCAGTTCGCGTTCCACGAGGTCGGGCTCGGACCCTACAACAAGGACAACTTCGTCTGCATGGGCCGGTCGGTCTGCGCCACGCCCCTGCCGACCAGCTTCGCGCCCGACCCGGTGATCGTCGCCGTGAGCGAATGGGTCTATCTCGAAGCGCCGCAGGTCGCGTCCTATTTCCAGCGTGCCAAGATGCCCTTCGCCGAAATGAACCGCATGCTGCAGCAGCTCAGCGAAACCGGCGCAACCGTCGAAGGCGTCGCCGGCCGGTTCATT
Source organism: uncultured Devosia sp. (assembly GCA_964425245.1). Taxonomy (GTDB): domain Bacteria; phylum Pseudomonadota; class Alphaproteobacteria; order Rhizobiales; family Devosiaceae; genus Devosia_A. Next base: position 3,833 of record CAYRNE010000016.1, on the reverse strand, counting down.
GCGGAGCGGGGGGCGGTCTGGCGGCCCTGGGTGGGCCTTTCGGTGGAGGGAGCCCGCTCCGCAGCGGACGAGGCAATTCCGGAAGGATCGGAACAGGTTTCCGCGCCCGAGGAGGAACCGGCGCAGGTCGAGCGTCGGACCGAACCCGAGCCGCAGCGCGAATCGCCCAACGTCATCGTGCTGCCGCCCCCGAGCCTCGTGAACTGAGGCTCGTTCGAGACAGGCATCGCCGCTGCGTTCATGGGCGATTCTTGCTATTTGTCAGCAAAAATTCTGGATCGGAAGCAGATCGGAAATAGAAATGACGATGATCGGATCTGAAAGGTGCGAGCTGGAGATAAATAACTCCACTTACTTCGCAGCATAGTGTTCGGAGGTATAAATGGCAACGTACATGATTTGTTACTTCGATCTGGACGTGCCGGGTTGACCTGATTGGTTCATACCGTTAGGCCTCCGTTCGATATTGTCGGATACAAGGAGACCGTGAAGCATGAACATCAACTGGAAGGGCGCGCTGGCCGCGGCGGCACTGATTGCAGGAGCCACGGCGAGCCTGCCGGTTCAGGCGCAGGACACGACCTGCGGCACAGACCGCACCATCGACATCGCCGAAATGACCTGGCCGTCGGCCGCGGCGCTCGCCCACATCCACGCCATCGTGCTCGAAGTGGGGTACGGCTGCGAGGTCGAGATCGTCGCCGGCGACACGGTGCCGACGTCCACCTCGATGCTGACTCGAGGCTCGCCGGCCGTGGCGCCGGAACTCTGGACGAGCGCCATCCAGGAGCAGTGGGACTCGGCCGTCGATGAGGGCAGCGTCGTCGACCTCGGCGACGCGATCACGGACGGCACGATCGAAGGCTGGTTCATCCCGCGCTATACGCAGGAGGCGCATCCCGAACTGACCACCGCCGAAGCGGTGATCGCGCATCCGGAACTCTTCCCCGATCCCGAACAGCCGGATCAGGGCAGGCTCTATTCGTGCCCGCCGGGTTGGGCGTGCGAGCTCTCCACCTCGGCGTTGTTCGAGGCGTTCGACATGGACGATACCTGGAACCTGTTCTCGCCGGGCTCGGGCGGGGCACTCGCCGCGTCGATCGCCCGCGCGTTCGAGCGCGAGCAGCCGATCCTCTTCTACTACTGGGGCCCGACCGCGCTGCTGGGCAAATACGACGCGGTTCAGCTCGATCTCGGCGAGTCGAAGCCGGAGGTCTACGCCTGCAATACCAACCCGGACTGCAGGGAGCCGGCGGGGGTCACGGCCTATCCGTCCTCGCCCGCCATCATCGGTGCCGCCTCGTGGCTGCCCGAGGAGGCGCCCGCGGTGGCCGAATATTTCGGCAAGGTGGGGCTGACCAACGACCAGATCAGCGGGCTTCTGGTCTTTGGCGATGAGAACAACGCCAGCGCCGCGGAAACGGCAGAGAACTTCCTCAAGACCGAGGAAGCGGTGTGGACCGAGTGGGTGCCGGCCGATGTCGCCGAGCGGGTGAAGGCCAGCCTGAGCTGAGCATATCGCCACCTTGAACCGAGGCGGCCGGACCCGGCGTCCGGCCGCTTCCCGCGTTTCCGCCCCGGGGGCGCGCGCTGGGAGCCGGCGAGAAAGCTGCCGGCTGCGGGACGCGAGCGCGGGGGGCAGCTTGCAGGAGGGAGCCATGTTTCCCGAGATCATCGACACCAATCCGCTGCGCGATGCGGTCGACGACGGGCTCAACTGGGTCGTGCGCAACTGGGGCGACGAGTTCGAGGCAGCGGCGTATCCGCTGCTGATGCTGCTCAACGCCATCGAGGATGCGCTGATCGCGACCCCGTGGTGGCTGATCGTCGTCGCGCTCAGCGGCATCGCCTGGCTTGCGACGCGCCGCTGGCCGTTGCCGCTCACCGTCTTCGTCTCCCTCATGTTCCTGGGGGTCATGGAACTCTGGCAGGATGCGATGGCGACCACGGCGCTGATGATCGCCGCGACGCTCACGGCGATCGTCGTGTCGATCCCGGTCGGGGTCGGCATGTCTCGCTCCGGCCGGCTGCGGCAGCTGGTGACGCCGATTCTCGATCTGATGCAGACGCTGCCGAGCTTCGTCTATCTCATCCCGACCGTGATGGTATTCGGCCCGGGCAAGATTCCTGCCCTCATCGCGACCATCGTCTATGCCGCGCCGCCGCTCGTCCGCCTCACCGATCTCGGCCTGCGCAACGTCGATCCGGCGGTGATGGAGGCGAGCCGCGCCTTCGGCACAACCCCGCGCCAGAGGCTGGTCGGGGTGCAGATTCCGCTCGCCATGCCGACCATCCTCGCCGGCATCAACCAGACGACGATGATGGCGCTCGCCATGGTGGTCATCGCCTCGATGATCGGGGCGGGCGGGCTCGGCTACCAGGTGCTGCAGGGCATCGGCCGGCTCGAGGTGAGCCGCGGGCTGTTCGCGGGCCTCGGCATTGTCGTCCTCGCCATCATCTTCGACCGCATCACCCAATCCTTCGGCCGGCGCCTGCAGGCGCGGATCGGCCTCGCGGAGGCAGCCCGATGAACAACGAGCCCGCAATCCAGCTTCGCCATGTCACCAAGGTCTTCGGCCCCGATCCGGCGCGGGCCATCGCCATGCTCGAGGCCGGTTCGTCCAAGGACGAGGTGCAGGCCGAGACCCGCCACGTGGTGGGGCTCAATCGCGTGAGCCTCGATATCGCGGGAGGGCAGATCTTCGTCGTCATGGGGCTTTCGGGCTCGGGCAAATCGACGCTGATCCGCCACGTCAACCGCCTCATCGACCCCACGGCCGGCGACATCAGAGTGCACGGCGAAGACGTGCTCGCCATGGATCCGCCGGCCCTGCGCGAATTCCGGCGCCGGCGCATCGCCATGGTGTTCCAGAAGTTCGGTCTCCTGCCGCATCGCAGCGTTCTCGAGAACGTCGCCTATGGCCTCGAAGTGCGGGGCTTGCCGCGCCGCGAGCGGCGCGAAAAGGCGGCCGAATGGATCGAGATCGTCGGTTTGCGCGGCTACGAAAATTCGGCGCCGCGCCAGCTTTCCGGCGGCCAGCAGCAGCGCGTCGGGCTCGCCCGCGCGCTCGCCATGGACACCGACATCGTGCTCATGGACGAGGCCTTCTCGGCGCTCGACCCGCTGATCCGCTCGGGCATGCAGGACCAGCTCATCACGCTGCAGAAGACGCTCAACAAGACCATCCTCTTCATCACGCACGATTTCGACGAGGCGCTGAAGATCGGCGACCGGATCGCGGTGCTAAAGGATGGCGAGGTGCTGCAGGAGGGCCGGCCGGAGCAGATCGTGCTCAATCCGGCGAACGAGCACATCGAGGAGTTCGTGCGTGACGTGAACAAGGCGCGCGCCATCCATGTCCGCACCATCATGGAGCGCGGCGCCGGCGAGCCCTGCGCGCTTGCCGTTCCGGAAACGGCGCGCTGCGAGGATGTCCTGCCGCTCTTTGCCGAGCACGAATGGGTCGGCGTGACCGACGACGAGGGCCGGCAGATCGGCCGCATCACGGCCCGGCGGGTGATCAAGGCGCTCGCCCGATATTCCCCTCCGCCGACCGCTTCGATACCGGTGCGCGAGACCGAGACGGCGGCCTGAGCGGGCTCCGCCCTCAGCCGATGGTTGCGGTTGCCTCCCCGTTCGCGCCGTGGATATAAAGGCGCCGGCAAAGCGAACCTGCCGGTACAGTGGGAGTAGAGCGCTTGGACTTGAGGCGGATCACCGATCGCGTGAGCGTCGCTCCGCAGATCACACCCGAGGACGTGGCCACGATCAAGGCCGCGGGCTTCACGACCCTCGTCAACAACCGTCCCGACGGGGAGGCGCCCGACCAGCC